>NZ_JAYWVC010000127.1:0-24494 GCF_036281785.1 Streptomyces chiangmaiensis
TTCGGAGGGTGTCTATGCCAACTCGGGCTCCAGGAGGCCCTGTTGTCGGAGCCTCCAGCGATCCCGGGCGGTTCACTCCATCGCTTCGCGAGAAGCTTGTCAGTTCCATTGGACGCCAAAAGGCAAAGGCAAGGAGAATTCTCTCCTTGCCACTCTCAATGTATAGCGCGCTGGGGGGCTTGCCGCAAGACCCGGGTCACGGCGCAGAATCGTCGGCCGATGCCACAACCTGCGGAATTGGGGGCACGACGTGCGTGGGTTGTTGTCGACGTACGGGGGACGCGGTGACGTCGAACCAGTGATGGGACCGGCAGTGCAGTTGCGGGTGCTCGGCGCGGAGGTGCGGGGGTGCGCGCCGCCCGACTGGGCGGAGCAGCCGGTCGACCCGTCAGAGGGAAGGCAAACAGGGACGAGGACGTGCTCGCCAAGAGGTTCGACAGAGTTGGAGGCGCCGGTGATTCGATCGGCCACCGCAGCGCAACGGATCACGGCTGCCTCGGAGGTGTCGCAATGACTGAGCAGTACGTGCTGGATCTTCAAGAGGTTGACGAGACGCAGGTCGCGGTCGTTGGCGGCAAGGGCGCGCACCTGGGCGGGCTGTCGCGGATCGAAGGCATCCGCGTGCCGGGTGGCTTTTGCGTGACGACGGACGCCTTCCGGCGGATCATGGCGGAAGCGCCGTCGATCGACGATCAGCTCAATCAGTTGTCGCGCTGGAACCCGGACGACCGGGAGGCGATCCGCACGCTCAGCGCGCAGATTCGTCGGACCATCGAAGGGATTGCCATCCCGGGCGATCTCGCGGCGGCGATCACCCGCGCGCTCGGTCGGCTCGGCGAGCAAGCCGCCTACGCCGTCCGGTCCAGCGCGACGGCGGAGGATCTGCCGACGGCCTCCTTTGCCGGCCAGCAGGACACGTACCTGAACGTGGTGGGGCCGACGGCGATCCTCCAGCACGTCAGCCGGTGCTGGGCCTCGCTGTTCACCGAGCGGGCCGTGACCTACCGCCGGCGCAACGGCATCGACCACCGTACGGTCCACATGGCCGTGGTCGTGCAGCAGATGGTCTTCCCGCATGCGGCCGGCATCCTGTTCACGGCCGACTCCGTCACGGGCAACCGGAAGGTCGCCACCGTGGACGCCGGCTTCGGCCTCGGCGAGGCCCTGGTCTCCGGCCTGGTGAACCCGGATGTCTTCACGGTGCGACACGGCGAAGTCGTCGCCAAGGCGATCGCCGCCAAACAGCATGCCGTTCGGTCTCTGCCGGCCGGTGGTACGCAGGAAGTGGCGATCGACTCGCGGCGACAGGAGCAGCCGGCGCTGACGGATGCGCAGGTCGTGCGCCTCGTGCAGCTCGGACGGCGGATCGAAGCGCACTTCGGCCCCCCGCAGGACATCGAATGGTGCCTGGTCGATGATGGCTTCCAGATCGTTCAGAGCCGGCCGATCACGACGCTGTTCCCCATCCCCGAGACGGGCGACCAGGAGAATCACGTCTACGTCTCCGTCGGTCATGGGCAGATGATGACCGACCCCATGAAGCCCCTGGGGCTCTCCATGTGGCAGCTGACGGCCATGGTGCCGATGCACGAGGCCGGCGGAAGGCTGTTCGTCGACGTCACCCGGCGCCTGGCCTCGCCCGCGAGCCGCGCCGGCCTCGTGGACGTCATGGGGAGAGGCGATCCGCTGATCAGGGACGCTCTGGAGACCGTCCTCGACCGCGACGATTTCGTCCCGTCGCTCCCGGACGCGGGTCCCGGCGGGCCGCCGGCCGGCGGTGCGTCCGCCCCGATCGAGACCGACCCGGCCATCGTCACCGAGCTGATCGAGCGCAGCCAGGTGTCCATCTCCGCCCTGGAGCGCGACATCCGGACGAAGACCGGACCGGCGCTGTTCGACTTCCTGCTGGATGCCTTCGAGGAGCACAAGCGGGTCCTCGGTGATCCGCTGAACCTTCAGGCGATCATGGCGGGGATGGAGGCCACATGGTGGCTCAACGACAAGCTGCAGGAGTGGCTGGGCGAGAAGAACGCGGCTGACACGCTCACGCTGTCCGCCCCCGACAACGTCACCTCGGAGATGGGGCTGGCGCTGCTCGACGTCGCGGACGTGATCCGCCCGCATCCGGAGGTGGTGGCGTTCCTGCAGGGCGTCAAGTACGTCGAGGACGACGCCTTCCTGGACGAGTTGGCGAAGCTCGAGGGTGGGACCGAAGCGCGCGACGCCATCGAGGCCTACCTCGACCGGTACGGCATGCGCTGTGTCGGCGAGATCGACATCACGAGGCCGCGTTGGCGCGAGCGCCCCACCACGCTGGTGCCCGTGATCCTCGACAACGTCAGGAACTTCGAGCCGGGCGCCGCCGCGCGGCGCTTCGAGCAAGGGCGGCAGAAGGCCCAGAAGAAGGAACAGGATGTGCTGTCGCGCTTGCGGGCCCTGCCGGACGGGGACCGGAAAGCCGACGAGGCCAAGCGGATGATCGACCGGGTCCGAACCTTCATCGGGTACCGGGAGTACCCGAAGTACGGCATCGTCAGCCGCTACTTCCTCTACAAGCAGGCCCTGCTGGAGGAGGCCGAGCGCCTCGTGCAGGCCGGCGTGCTTCCTGAGAAGGAGGACATCTTCTACCTCACGTTCCAGGAACTCCACGACGCCGTGCGCTCGAACCAGGTGGATGACCAGCTCATCCAGCAGCGCAAGGGCGCCTTCCGGTCGTACCATGCGCTCACACCGCCCCGGGTGCTCACATCGGATGGTGAGGCCGTCACCGGGGCGTACCGGCGCGACGACGCGCCGGCCGGCGCCCTGATCGGCCTGCCGGTTTCCGCCGGGACCATCGAGGGCAGGGCCCGCGTCATCCTTGACATGGCGGAGGCCGAGCTCGAAGCGGGCGACATCCTGGTCACGGCCTTCACGGACCCCAGCTGGTCGCCGCTGCTCGTCGGAATCGCGGGTCTGGTGACGGAGGTGGGCGGCCTGATGACCCATGGCGCAGTGATCGCTCGGGAATACGGCTTGCCGGCCGTCGTGGGCGTGGAGCAGGCCACCCGGCTGATCCGGGACGGGCAGCGGATCCGCGTGCACGGAACCGACGGGTACGTCGAGATCCTGCCCTGACCGACCCACACCGAGAAGCCCCCCCATCCGTAGGTTCTGGCTAAACGCCGGTGTAGGGATTGCCGCCGAGCCACGTGGTGCCATCGATCAGTTCACGCGCCGCGTCCAAGTGGCCGCTGTGGCAGGCGACTTCGGTGAGCACGTGGATCAGGATGTGCCGCACGTCAGGCAGTCGCCACGTCGGCCAGATCTCCACAGGCCAGGCGGCGGGCTTCTGTTCGGGCGCGACGGCAGCGAGCACGGCGTCCGCGCGCCCGATGGCCGCCCGGTAGTCGGCGAGGACCTCCTCGGCGTTCATCCCCTCGGGTATGTACCAGTGCGCCTTCGCGCCTGCCGTGAGCTGTCCGGCCACATCCTGCTCGCCCGCGATCACCCCGGGGAACCAGAAGCGTTCGACATCCAGGGTGAAGTGGCGCAGCAGTGCCAGGCAGCTCCAGCCGCTGGGCAGCACCGGCCGCCGCAGATCCTCCTCCGAGAGCCCTTCGAGGATCCCGAGAATGTGCTCGCGCTGGCGTTCCAGGGCGCCCTTGAGCATCGAGTTCGGCGTTCACGAGGCGGCGCACAGTTCAGCGAGGCGTTCCAAGGTGCTCTCCATTTGCGTCTGCCACCAGGCGCGCCCGCTGTCCACTTCCGCGCGTTTGTCCTCCGGCATGCTCGAACCGTCGAAGATCTCGGTCACGACCGTCGCACCGGCCCCGTCCGGGAGCAGATCGAAGATCCACCTGTGGCCCCACGCGGTCCCGGGTGCGGTGGCGTCCGGGTGCCCGCGACCAGGCCTCGGCTCCCAGCCGATGCGGCGGTCCGGCTCGCAATCGACGACGAGGTTGTTCATCTCGTAGTCGCCGTAGCGGTCATAGTGCATCCGCATCGCGAAGACATCCCCGAGGCCCGAGACCACGGCGTCGGAGACGCCGCCGCGCAGCATCCCCGAGCCGTCGAGGTCCGGATGTCGTCCGGGGTCGGCCAGGATCCGGAAGATGTCCTTCGCCGGGGCACCGATGTGCCGGGACACCACCACCACGGGCTCGCCTGTCGTACTCGTCATCCGCGCGCCTCCGTCAACCGCAGAGCATGAACATGACTCGGGCCTGGACGCTACACCGGGAGTACGACAACGCCCGGCTTTGAAGGAATGGTGGACCTGAGGGTGGAGACCCACGTTGGTGATGGTCACACGTCAGGTCGAGCACGCCGTATCTAACCTGTCAAGCTGTTTTTGATGGTTATTGGATGCTAGTGTTTCCGCCATGGAAGTAGCAGTTCTTGCCTACGACGGCGTATTCGACTCCGGGCTCGCGGCCATTCTCGACGTGCTGGACAACGCCAATGCGATTGGTGCGGAGATCTCGGATCCACCTACCTGGCGCGTGACGACGGTGGGCCCCCGACGCCAGGTGCGGACCAGAGCCGGGCATCTGGTGGACGCCCAACCTCTCGCACACGCGGAGGCGGCAGACCTGCTGATCGTTCCCGCCCTGGCCGCAAGCGGACCCGCAGAGCTGATCGACTACGTCGCCGGAGACGAGTCGTTTCCGGTCCGCGACCTGATCGCTCACACCCGTGACCGCGGCACGGCGATAGCCTCGGCGTGCGCCGGCACTTTCCTGCTGGCCGAGGCGGGGATCCTGGATGGCCACCGCGCGACGACGACCTGGTGGCTGGCGCCGGCCTTCCGGGCCAGGTATCCCAAAGTCCAGGTCGAAGAGAGCCACATGGTCGTCACTTCGCATGGCATCACTACCGCAGGCGCCGCCTTCGGGCACGTCGACCTGGCCCTGGCGATCGTGCGCGCGGGCAGCCCCGCCCTGGCCGACCTCGTGGCGCGTTACCTGGTCATCGACGAGCGCCCTTCACAGTCGGTGTACACCATTCCCAGCGCACTGGCGCAGAGCGATCCCACCGTCGCGGCCTTCGAACGCTGGGCCCGCGATCGCCTGGCCGAGTCGATCAGCATCCCCGATGCCGCCAAGTCCATCGGCGTCAGCGAACGCACCCTCCAGCGCTCCGTCCAGCGCACCTTGGGGACCTCGCCCATCCGCTTCATCCAGGACCTGCGCATCGAACGGGCGTCCCACCTGCTACGTACCACCCAGATGTCGCTGGAGACCATCTCCCGTAGGGTCGGCTACGAACACCCCAACACCCTGCGCGTCCTGTTGCGCGAACGCACCGGCAAAACCGTTGCCGCCCTCAGGGGTATCTGAGGCGCACAGCGGCAGTGCTGTGGCCGGCAGGCACTGCCATGCGAAGTGGCCCGTGCCGCCGCCGAGCGGTGTCCCGTGATCGATCTCCGGGTGGCTGTCCGGTAGGGGTCTGACCCTTGATTCAGGGCCCCGCAGGTCACCACGTCGTGGGCCGGCGCTCGGCATGCTTCGACATCTCGACGAAGGAGCGACATGACCACGTACGTGATCACGGTGCCCGGCACCTTCACCGACGCGATCGCGGCCGGCAGGCAGGCTGAACCGGCACGAGAACTGCGGCGGGCCGATCCGCGACGGACCCGGCCGGGAAGCGAGGAGGATCTGGACGTGCTCACCGTGAATGAGGACAACACCTTCACCATCCGCCTCACGGTCGAGGCGGAGAGCGGGCCCCTCGCCGAACGGAAAGCCCGGCACCTCGCGGACTCTGCCGTGCGCTCGGCAGGGCTGGACGAAACCACCGCGCCCCTTGGGCCGGCGGTGATCACCGGAATCGACTCCGGGATCCGAGGCCCGCCCCGGGACGCTCACCGCGACCGCGTGTCGATCGCATCCTGGGAAAATCCCCGACATGCGTCGAGCGGTGGCGAATTGCCCGGACCCGGCATCGGAAGGATCATGGAAGACCCCCCGGGGTGTTGCTGAGGGATCCACCCGTGTCAGTGAGGAACGCGAAGATGCCGGACCCGACACCGCCGCGAACGCCGGCGTCGGCCGGGGAGTCGGAGTCGGGCTCGATCGAGCAGGCTCTGCCCACCTCGTACAGCGTGCGGCTCGGAGTGCTGCTGGCTGTCGTGGGAGGGGCTCTGGACGCATACACGTTCGTCAGCCGGGACGGTGTGTTCGCCAATGCCCAGACCGGCAACATCGTTCTGCTGGGCGTCGAAGCCGCCAAGCGGCAGTGGTGGCAGGCGCTGCAGCATGTGCCGCCGATCCTCGCGTTCCTTGTGGGCGTCGTCGTCGCAGAGTCCTTGCGGCGGCCTCGAGTGGTCGCGGTCGTACGCCGGCCTGCCCGCGGTGCACTCGTCCTGGAGATCCTGGTGTTGATCGGGGTCGGATTCATTCCCGCCGCCGCGCCGGACTCCCTGGTGACCGTGACGATCGCGTTCGTTGCATCGGTGCAGGTCAGCAGCTTTCGTACGTTGGTCGACACGGCGTACAACACCACGATGACGACGGGGAACCTGCGAACCGTCATGCAGAGCGCCTATCTCGCTGCCGTCGAGCGGGACGGTGCGGCGGCGCGTCGGGCGCGCCGGTTCGCCGCTGTGATCTGCGGTTTTCTCCTGGGAGCCGTGGGCGGTGCTTGGCTCACCGGAGTCCTCGGCACCCACGCGGTCTGGGTGATGTCCGTGGTGCTGGTCATGGGGCTCGCACTGTTCCTTCATGACGAGCGGGTCCTGGCGCGACGGGCCGTCGGGCCCGGGCGGCGCGGCCACGGATAGCCGCATGGCCGTCTGTGGGGCTGCGGCCCGGCGTGGCTCCCGTGGCTCGAAGCGGTTCGCCCAACATAATGGGCCCTTCCATCTGATCCGCTACGGTCGGGAAGGCTCCCCACCATGACGCGCCCCGGGCGGCCTCGTGTGCACTGCCTCTTGCGTCGTGGTGTGCTGCGCGCCTTGTCGGCCCTCGGGGGGACCGCCGTCATCGCCGCGTTGGGTTCGCCGCCGCGTGCCCGCGATCCGTCAGCCCGGGCTTCCGGCGCACAGCCGGGAGCGCCGTCGACCGCGAGGATCGGACCCCCGGACCCGCAGAAGGCGCGGGAGATCCGGGCCGAGTTCCTGCACGCCTGGAGCGGCTACCGGAAGTACGCCTGGGGGCATGACGAGGTGCTGCCCGTCTCGGGCGGGTACAGGGAGTTCTTCTCCAGCCGTCATTCCGTGGGCCTGTCCATCGTCGAAGCCCTCGACACGCACTACGTCATGGGTCTGGACGACGAGGTCGACCGCTGCCTGCGGTGGATTCGAGCCCGGCTGGACTTCGACCTGGACACCGACTTCCACGTCTTCGAAGCGATCATCCGTCTGGTGGGTGGACTGCTGGCCGGTCATCTCGCCACCGGTGACAGGCAGTTGCTCGCCCTGAGCGTGGACCTGGCGGACCGGCTGCTGCCCGCCTTCACCAAGTCTCCCACCGGCATGCCCTACCGGCAGGTCAACCTGCGCACCGGCGCCGTGTCCGGCGCCAGGGTGCCGTTGGCGGAGATCGGCACCAACATTCTCGAGTTGGGCGTCCTGTCGCAGCTCACCGGCGACCCCCGCTATTTCCGGGCGGCCAAGGGCGCGCTCGCGGCGGTCGTAGGGCGCCGTTCGTCCCTCGACCTGGTCGGCACCATCATGGACGTCGAGAGTGGTCGGTGGATCGACCGGTCGGACATCGGCCCCAATCCGCCCGCGGACTCGTTCTACGAGTACCTGTGGGGTGGCTGGGCGATGTTCGGTGACCGTGACTGCCTGCGCTGGTTCCGCATGTTCAATGCCTCCCTCAGGAAGCACCTCGCGGAGCGGGCAGGTGGCCTGCTCTGGTTCAAGCAGGTCGACTTCCGCACCGGAACCCTCTTGGGGCGCCGCCAGTCATGCCTCGCCGCCTGTGTCCTGTCCGTCGGCGGCGACGACGCACTGGCCGCCGACTACCACCGGTCCTGGACCGCCGTCCAGGACAGATACCTCGTGCTCCCTGAGGAGATCGAATACAGCCGTCTCAGCGTTCTGACGCCACGCAATGCGCTGCGCCCGGAGTACGCGAACGCCGCCTTCGACCTGTACCGGCGGACGGGGGACCCGTACTACCGGGCGACCGCCTGGCGCTACTTCCAGTACCTGAAGACGTACCACCGGGTTCCCGGCGGCTACACCATCGTCACCGACGTGACGAAGCGGCCCATGCCGAAGGGTGACTACTGCCCTTCGTACGTCTTCGCCGAGAACTTCAAATGGCTCTACCTCACGTTCGCCGACGCCCGGCGCTTCGACTACAACACCGGCTATCTCAGTACCGAAGCGAAGGTCCTGCGCGGTCTGCGTGGCCGCGTCGTCCCAGACACCGTCACCGGCAAGACGGCGCAAGACCTTTGAACCTGTCCGCTCTCCCTGCCGGGCGTCCGGAAAACTCGCACCTACCCGTGCTCCTGCCTCCCTGCGTGGCCCGCCTGCCCGTTGCGTGTTCATTCGGCGGGCTCGGGGCGGCGACCAGCGGGTTGTGAGGGCTCCGGCAAGGGCGCCGGCGCCTTGACGGGCCGTACCTGCGGGGTGCCGGGGGAGACGACCACAGGCTCTCCGTGGTGAACGATCTGAATGGATTCCCCCTCCACGAGGGTGTATGTGGCCCCGGACTTCGTGATCTCGACGTGCAGGCACCGTCCCCGGACGTTGACCGAGAAGGCGAGCCGGCTGAGCCGCTCGGGCAGCCGGGGCGCGAAGTACAGGGAGTCGAAGTGGTGGCGCATGCCGCCGAACCCGGACACCAGCGCGATCCAGGAGCCCGCCAGCGAGGCGATGTGCAGGCCGTCGCGGGTGTTCTTCTCGAGGTCGTCCAGATCCATCAGGGCGGCCTCGCACAGGTAGTCGTAGGCCAGGCGAAGGTGGCCCACCTCGGCGGCGATGACGGCCTGGATGCACGCCGACAGCGAGGAGTCGCGCACGGTGAGCGGCTCGTAGTAGGCGAAGTTCCGTGCCTTCTGGGCATCGTCGAAAGCGTCCCCGCGCAGGTACATCGCCAGCACCAGATCGGCTTGCTTGATCACTTGTTTGCGGTAGAGCTCGCTGTACGGGTAGTGCAGCATGAGCGGGTAGTTCTCAGGGCTGGTGCGGGAGAAGTCCCAGGCCTGGTGGCGGGTGAAGCCCGCTGCCTGTTCATGGATGCCGAGCGCGCTGTTGTAGGGCACGGACATGGCCTTGGCGGCGCCCCGCCATGCGGCGATCTCCTCCTCGTCGACGCCGAGTTCGTCGGCCTTCGTGGGGTGGCGTTCGGCGGCGTCGGCGGCGGCCTGCAGGTTGGCCTGGGCCATGAGGTTGGTGTAGGCGTTGTCGTCCGACAGCGCGCTGTATTCATCGGGACCGGTGACGCCGTCGATGTGGAAGCGGCCCTGGGAGTCGTGGTAGCCGAGGCCTCTCCACAACCGGGCGGTCTCCACCAGCAGCTCCACTCCGGTCTCGCGCTCGAAGTCCTCGTCACCGGAGACCGCGACATAACGCAGCACAGCGTGGGCGATGTCGGCGTTGATATGGACGGCTGCCGCTCCGGCCGGCCAGTAGCCGGAGCACTCCGCCCCGTCGATGGTGCGCCAGGGGAAGGCCGCGCCCGGCAGGCCCAGCTGGCGGGCCCGGGCACGCGCTGTCGGCAGGGTGTCCTGGCGCCACTGCAGTGCCGCTGTGACGCTGCGGGGGTGGGTGAAGGTGAGCACTGGCAGGACGAAGGTCTCCGTGTCCCAGAAGGAGTGCCCGTCGTATCCCGAACCGGTCAGCCCCTTGGCGGGGATCGCCCGCTGCTCGGCCCGGGCAGCGGCCTGAAGGACGTGGAAGAGCGCGAAGCGGACCGCTTGCTGGATCTGCGGATCGCCGTCCACCTCGACATCGGCGTGCTTCCAGAACTCGTCCAGGAAGGCGCGCTGCTGGTCGAGCAGGCCCTGCCAGCCGACGCTGCCGGCCCCGGCGAGCGCGGCTTCCACCTGGTCCCGCAGGGAGGGCAGCGAGCGCATCTGGGACCATCCGTAGGCGACCAGCTTCTCCAGTCGGAGCGTCTCGCCGGGTTTGAGGTCGGTGATGACGGTGAACCGGGCGACGTCGTCCGAGCCTTCGTGGGCCGACTGGAGGGACTCCGGCCCCTGGACGGTGTGGTGGGCGGCGGCTGCGACCCGCAGACCGCTGCGTTCGGTCCGGTGGATCAGACGCAGCCGTGCCTCGCTGGTGTAGTGCTCCTCGGCCCGTAGTGGGGATTCCAGCGCCGCGGCGACCCGTGGATCGCCTTCCGGCTGTGGCAGGGGCTCGTTTGCGACGAGTTCGGACTGGACGACGAGTCGGACCTCGTCGTCCAGCGGCTCCACCTCGTAGGCGATTGCGGCGACGGAGCGATGGGTGAAGGAGACCAGACGGGTGGAGCGCAGGCGGATGGTCTTGCCCGCCGGCGAGGCCCACTCGCACACCCGGTGCAGTACCCCTGCCCGCAGATCGAGCACGCGTTCATGGGACAGGAGGTGCCCGTAGCGCAGGTCGACCTGTTCGTCGTCGACCAGGAGCCGGACGAGCTTGCCGTCGGTGACGTTGATGACCGTCTGGCCGGACTCCGGATAGCCGTATCCGGCTTCCGCGTAGGGGAGCGGATGCACTTCGTGGACGCCGTTGAGGTAGCAGCCGGGCAGCCCGTGCGGCTCTCCCTCCTCGAGGTTTCCCCGCCATCCGATGTGTCCGTTGGACAAGGCGAACACCGATTCGCTCTGGGCCAGGACATCCCAGTGCAGCCCGGTCTCGCGCACGCACCAGGGCTCGACGTTGTAGGCCGGATGGGTGATCACGGATGCTCCTCCAGCAACTCGGCCAGGTCGTCGACCACGGTGTCGGCGCCGTGCTGACGCAGGGCGTCCGCCTGGCCGACGCGATCGACGCCCACGACGTACGCGAAGCGGCCCGCCCGGCCGGCGTCCATGCCGGCCAAGGCGTCCTCGAAGACGGCTGCGGCTGCCGGCTCGACACCGAGGTCGTGGGCGGCGGCGAGGAAGGTGTCCGGGTGCGGTTTGCCCGGGAGCTTGCGCTCGGCGGCGACCACGCCGTCGATCCGCACGTCGAACCGGTCCTCCATGCCCACCGACACCAGGATGTCGTGGCAGTTGGCGCTGGAGGAGACGACGGCCGTGGCGAGACCGGCCGCGCGGACCGCCTCGACGTAGCGGACGGAGCCCGCGTAGGGCTCGACGCCCTGAGTGTGGATCTTCTCCAGCAGCAGGGCGTTCTTGCGGTTGCCCAGGCCGTGCACGGTGTCACGTTCCGGAGGATCGTCGTCGGATCCCTCGGGGAGCTCGATGCCGCGCGAGGCCAGGAAGGACCGCACTCCGTCGGCCCGCGGGCGTCCGTCGACGTATTCGTCGTAATCGGCGACCCGGTCGAAGGGCCGGAAACCCGGGCCTTCCCGGCGCCGCAGGAAGTCGTCGAAGGCTTCCTGCCAGGCGGCGGCGTGCACCACTGCGGTCTTGGTCAACACCCCGTCCAGATCGAACAGACACGCGCGCACCACATCCGGAAGGCCCAGGTTTGTCATGTTTTATGATTGCCCGCTGTGTTGCTCCTCCATGCCCACCAGTCGTCGGACGTCACCGTCGCCTCGGCCGGTGGGCGGTCCCCGCGGCGGACCTCGGGGCGCATACGACGATCGGTCGCGCGCTCTCGGCCGTCCGGCGGAAGGGGACCGGCCGGGTGAGGCGGTCATCGCGTCCTCGCTCCCGCCTCTGCGCGCGGACGCCGGTCCGGCGTGAATCCCGCCGGCGCCATGGCAATGTGGCACAACTTCAGCTCGGTCGCTCCTGTGTGAAGAGCACCGGTGGTCACTCGTTCGGCCGAGCCACCGAAAAAACCTGTGCGTGAGCGATGAGTTTGCGTGAAGGTAAAGGTCTGCCCATGCGAAGCCCAAGCGCGCGGAAGGATCCAAGCATGAGCACGCAGGCATCCGGCCTGGCGGTGGAGACCGCAGGCCTGGTCAAGACGTTCGGTGAGACGAAGGCCGTGGACGGTGTGGACCTCGCGGTGCCGGCCGGCACGGTCTACGGCCTCCTCGGCCCGAACGGGGCGGGCAAGACCACGACGGTCAAGATGCTCGCCACCCTCCTCAGGCCGGACGGCGGCGAAGCCCATGTCTTCGGTCACGACGTCGTGCGCGAGGCCGACGAGGTGCGCGGCCGGGTGAGCCTCACCGGGCAGTACGCGTCGGTGGACGAGGACCTCACCGGTACCGAGAACCTGGTCCTGCTGGGCCGTCTTCTCGGGTACGGGAAAAAGGCCGCGCGGGACCGCGCGGGGCAGCTGCTCGAGACGTTCGGGCTCACGGACGCGGCGGCGAAGCAGGTCAAGCACTACTCGGGCGGTATGCGGCGTCGTATCGACATCGCCGCGTCCATCCTGAGCACGCCCGACCTCCTCTTCCTGGACGAGCCGACGACCGGTCTGGACCCACGGAGCCGCAATCAGGTCTGGGACATCGTGCGCGCGGTCGTCGCCCAGGGGACGACCGTACTGCTGACCACTCAGTACCTGGACGAGGCGGATCAACTGGCGTCGCGGATCGCCGTCATCGACAAGGGCAGGGTCATCGCCGAGGGCACCAAGGGCGAACTGAAGGCGTCCGTGGGAGCCGGATCCGTACATCTGCGGCTGCGGAATCCGGATCAGCGGCCGGAGGCGCAGCAAATGCTGCGGACCGTGATGGCCGCCGAGGTGCAATTGGAGCCCGACCCGGTGGCGCTGACCGCGCGTCTGGCTGCGGAGGCCATCGACACCGCGGCCGACCAATCCGCCCGGGCCCTTGGGGAACTGGCCCGGGCCGGCATCACCGTCGACAGCTTCTCCCTGGGACAGCCCAGCCTGGACGAGGTGTTCCTCGCCCTGACCGGGCACGACACAAAGGACGAGGTGGCTGCATGACCACGGCCGCGAGCACCGAAGACAACAAGGAACTCGCCCCGGTCAGCACCGAGTCGCTGGCCGCCCTTCTGATCACCAGGGAACGGCCCCCGCGCCCCGGTTCCCTGTCGACATCGCTGACGTTCGGATGGCGCGCGATCCTCAAGATCAAGCACGTGCCCGAGCAGCTCTTCGACGTCACCGCCTTCCCGATCATGAACCTGCTGATGTTCACCTACCTCTTCGGCGGTGCGCTTTCGGGGTCGCCCCGGGAGTACATTCAATTCGTGCTGCCGGGCATCCTGGTGATGTCGGTCGTGATGATCACGATGTACACCGGGGTCTCCGTGAACATCGACATCGAGAAGGGCGTCTTCGATCGTTTCCGCTCGCTGCCGATCTGGCGGCCGTCGGCGATGGTCGGCTACCTGCTCGGGGATGCCCTGCGCTATACGATCGCGTCCGCCGTCATGCTCACCGTCGGCTTGGTCCTCGGCTACCGTCCCGACGGTGGCTTCGGAGGCGTGCTGGCCGGGATCGCGCTGCTGCTCGTCTTCTCCTTCGCCTTCTCCTGGATCTGGACGATGTTCGGGCTGATGCTGCGCACCGAGAAGTCGGTGATGAGCGTGAGCATGATGGTGATCTTCCCGCTCACCTTCCTGTCCAACGTCTTCGTGGACCCGAAGACCATGCCGGGCTGGCTGCAGGCCTTCGTCAACAACAGCCCGATCACCCATCTGGCGGCAGCCGTGCGCGGGCTGATGGCGGGCGACTGGCCGACGGACGAGATTGCCTGGGCACTGGGCTGGGCGGGGCTGTTCCTGCTGGTTTTCGGTCCGGTGACGATGCGGCAGTACAACCGCAAGTAGCAGGCTCTTCGAGGGGGTTGGTGGCGGCGGTCACAGGAGTGCCGCTCGTTGGCGGCACGCCGGCCTCCACGGGCGGTGATGGCGCGAAGCGACATGCACCCAAGAAGCGCGAAGCGACATCCACACCAGCAGGGGGTGACGCATCCGCCGGTACGGCGTCGTGACACTCAGCGGGCCGCGGGCGGCCGCCGCCACAAATGAACGCCCACTCCCGCGACGATCAGGATCACGCACCCCGCGAGCACCAGGCCGGCGTCCGCCACCCCCAGCGCCTGGGTCAGGGCGCCGACTCCGACGACGGGCAGCGAGATCCCCACGTAGGCGACGACGAAGAACGCCGAGATGGTGGCGCCACGGTGCGCGTCGGGGGCCACGAAGCTCACTGCGGTGAGGCCTGCCCGGAACGCCATGCCCTGCCCCACGCCGCCGATGACGGCCCCCACGACGAGCACCGGCAGGGACGGCAGCATCAGTGAGGCCCCTACCAGGAGCAGGCCGACGACGAGAATCAGGCATCCCAACGGGAGGGCCATGCGGGTACCCACGCGTGCCATCAGCAGCTGCCCGCTTGTCGAGGCGCAGAACAGGGAGAAGACGACGGCCCCGACCACCGCAAGATTGTGCTCGCCCAGCGTCCGGGCCAGGAAGTCCGGGGCGACCGCCGTGAACAGGCCGAGGACCGAGAAGCCGGCGAAGGCCGTCAGGGCACAGGCCCCGAACACGCCTCGCACTTCGGGCGGGATTTTCATGCCTTGCGGCCGCAGCGGGGGCAGGGGGCTGGGGCGGTACACGGTCTCCGGGAGCAGACGAGTCACCGCGAAAGCCACCGCCAGCAGTGCCAGATGGACGATGAAAGGCAACTTGAGCGGCCAGGGCGCGTATTCGGCGAGGATGCCGGAGACAAGCGGACCGAGTCCGAGCCCGCCCATGTTGGCGGCGGTCGCCGCGAATCCGGCGCGGGCGCTGCGTTCCCTGGGTGCGAGTTCGAGGACGGCGGCGGTGCCGGTACCGCTGAACAGGCCCGCGGAAAAGCCGGACAGGACCCGGCCGACGTACAGGAGCGGCAGCCCAGCTTCGAAGAGAAAACACACCGCGCTGAGTGTGGACAGCCCGAGCGCGATGAAGAGTATGGGGCGTCGCCCCACCACGTCGGAGAAGCCACCGGCGACCAGCAGTGAGCTGATGACGCCCAGTGCGTAGACGGCGAACACCACGGTCACGATCAGCTCGGAGAAGCCGAGCTCCAGGCGGTACAACCCGTACAGCGGTGTCGGCAGGGTGGTGCCCATCATTCCCACGGCGAAGACACCCGCTGCGGCCACGTACCCCGGCCGACGGGTCCGTGACAGGGGTGTGCCATGACTGATCACGTCTCATCTCACCACAGCCGTCCGCAGCGGTGCGGCAGGCGAGGAGACGCGTGACGGCCGTGCCCCGGTCCGGCAAAGAACCGGGGCACGGCCGCTTCGGCTGGGCTGTGCCGCGACACCAGGCCGGTCGCCCTGGTGCCAGGGGTGAGGCGGGCGACCGGAGTTGTTCCGGTAGGCGTGGCCGGTCGCGGGTGGCGGCGTCAGCCGGCGGAGGCGAGATGCTCGACGAGCGCGGCGCGGAAGGCGGTGGGCTGGTCCAGATGCGGTCCGTGGCCGGAGTCGGGGATCACCACCTCACGGTAGTTGCCGTATGTGTCCAGCACCGCGCGGGTCTGAGCGACCATCGGCTGCGGTGGGAAGACCTCCGCACCGGGCCAGCCCGGTACCGCGCCGATCGACCCCAGATAGGCCAGGTCGTACAGCGAGGTGTCCGACACGATCACATCATCGGCGCCACGCAGCCAGAGGACCGGCGGCTTGGGGCTCACCGAGGACAGATCGGGGATCCGGAAGTGGACCGGCGCCATGGTGTTCAGCACGCCGCGGTCTCCGGGTGCCGTGCCGGGCCACTCCTCCGTGCCGGCAACGGTGCCCGGGTAGTGGTCGTCGCCGGTGCGGGTGGACAGCATGGATGCGACCAGGGTGTCCAGGTGTTCCGGTACGCAGGGCGGTTTGACGTAGTGTGCGAGCAGGACCTGACGTGGTGACAGCGGAGACTCGTCCCCGGTGTCACCGGTCGCCAGCCGCTGTATGAAGTCCGGGTTCGCACCGCCGGCGCCCGAGCCCGCGCCGCTCGGGTGGCACAGTTCGCCTTCGGTGCCGCGGGTGCCGCCGAAGCCGAACGGTGAAACCGGGTTCACCAGTGTCAGCGACGCGATGGCCGTCGGCTCGTCCAGCAGGTACTGCAGCAGGACGCCGCCGCCCATGCTCCAGCCGATCAGGTGGGCCGGTGCGATGTCCATCGCGGACACCAGCGCGGCGAGATCGTCCGCGTAGTCGGACAATCCACGGGTGGCGTCGACCGGTTCGGGGTCGGTGGCGCCGAAGCCGCGCAGATCCAGCGCCAGCGGCCGGAAGCCGTCCGGCAGGGCGAGCATCGTCGTCTGCCAGAACAGGCTCGAGGACACATTGCCGTGGACGAACACGACCGGTGTGCCGGTGCGCCCGTCGACCTCCAGCACATTGACGGTCAGCCTCTTGGTGGCGATCCGGCGTGCGCTCACGCCGGGCAGCAGGGTGGTCATCGTGGTTCCTTCCTCAGCCGAGCCAGCTTGCGACCTGCGACTCGACGGCGGGATACCAGCCGAGCTCGAGGTGGTTGGCGCCGGTCACCCGTGCGGTGCCGGCCACAGTGCCGATGCCTGTCCTGGACAGCGCGCTGCTTTGGAACACCACGCCGTCGCTGGGCCCGCGATTCTCGTTGTAGATGCCGACGACATTGGGCGATCCGCCGGCCAGCAGATACGTCTGCACCGACGCCGGCACACCCGCCTGCTGGATCCGCGAGATCAGCGAGCCGGCGTCGATCGCGGCCTGGATGCCGGGACCCGAGGTGTAGAGGCCCTGGCCGCCGTAGTACGTGGTGTACCAGTCCTGCTGCGTCTCGTCGATGCCGTAGGTGCCGTCGAAGCGTGCCAGCATCTGCCGCTGCCCCGGATAGCAGTCGTACCCTCCGCTCGGCACGAACGAGAACTCCGGATGGTGTGCGTAGACGCCGTAGCACGTCATGTACGCATGCGGCGCGGGGGAGTTGACGCTGCCGCCGCACTCCGGCCAGATGGAGAAGTCGTGCGCCCAGCCGTGCGCGAAGGGGTAGTCGTAGCCGGCGTTGGGGCCACCGAGCGTGATGAGCTTGCGCACATCGCCGCCATACGGACGGCCCCAGCTGGGCTTGACCGACGACACATACATCCGCGCCGACATCTCGCCTTTGCTCCAGCCCACGAGATCCACGCTGGACACGCCCAGCTTGGCCTTGATGATCGCGACCGCGTCCCCGACCTGCTGGGCCTGCATCAGGTTGTCACCCTCTTTGTGCGCGAACCCGATCGCGAACACCCGGTATCCGGCGTGGGAGAGGTACTGCATCATTCCGGTGCCGGGGCAGCTCAGCGCGCCGCAGCCGAAACCACCGGACTCGCCGGGATTGGCCCATGCCCGGTCCGGGTTGTCGTTGGCGCCGTGTACCAGAAGGACAGGTGTGGCCTTCGGGTTGGTGTTCCAGCCGGGTGCGTGGTACAGCAGAAATCTGCCGGAGTACGGCCGCTTGACGTTGCCGAAGAACGTCTGGCGCTGGCCGTCCTGGTCACCGCGGCCGTCCGGCGGGTAGCTCTCCTGAGTGAACCCGGGCGTGGTGTCCAGGTATCGCTCCACCGTGGACCAGCCGTTGGCGACACTCGAGTACGTGGCTTCCAGCGTGACGTAGGAGGGCACCGCCGCGTGGGCGGGGGCCGGTGCCATCAGCGCGCCGAGCACCGCCGCGACCATGACCATCCATAAGCGACGCATACGCATGTAGATGCCTTTCTGGCTACAGGGTTTCGGCGACCGAGTCGGCGCCGTGCGGACCGAGCAGAATCGTGTAGTGGTTGCTGTCCTCGATGGTGCGCACCGGCATCCGGGCGGCGATCGGCGCCGGGTCCTGGTACAGGGCCGGCAGCGCACCGAGCATCCCCAACTCGGCGCGCAGGAACAGCGCCTCGTGCCTCAGCCGGGACCAGGCTCCGGCCGCGGCGCCGCCGGTGTACAGGTCGACCGAGTCGTCCCGGACCGCGTCCGCCGATGCCTTGCTGCGCAGGTCGCCCGGCTCCCCGGTCAGGTCGTAGTCCACATAGGCCTCCACGGCCGGTGTCCACTCGGCGAACGCCGGGTGCGCGCGCCAGTGCTCCCGGTACGCGTCGCGGTCGCGGAACCGCATGGTCAGCCGTGCGGCGGCCGGACCGATGACGGCGGAGAGCCGCTCCTCGGGCGTGTCGCCGGGCGGCAGCGGCAGCGGCGGGCCACCGTCCACGAGGACCAATCGCCGCACCCGCTCCGGGTGGCGGTCGGCGAGCACCAGCGCCACGAAGCCACCCATCGAATGCCCGGCGACCACAACCTCGGCGTATCCCAGGGCATCCAGCGCCGCCACACAGTCGTCGGCGTGCCGAGCCATCCCGTACGGGCCGGGCAGCGCCGCGCTGTCACCGCGGCCGCGGAGGTCCGGAGCGATCAGCAGGGTGTCCGCAGGCAGTCGCTCGGCGACGAGCTGCCAGGCCCGGTGCGAGGACGTGACGCCGTGCACGGCGAGCACGGCCCGTCTGCCGCTTCCCCAGATCCCGACGGTCAGTTCGCCGTCCGCCAGCGGGACGGCCGTCCGACGGTACGTGCTCATCGGGCGCTCCCGTCGCCGGGCACCCACGATGCGCCGCTGACGATGGCGGCGTCCGGCCGGCGCAGGTGCGCAGCCGCGGGGGAGACCTCGGCCATGGAGCCGAGGTGCCAACTGGTCGGATCGGTCAGCATGTTCAACTCCACGATCTTCGATTGGGGGCTGCCGGACGCCTGGGCCCGTGCGGTATCCGGCCCGCGTCGGCGCCGCACGGTGAATGCGGGTGACACCGGTCAGGGAGTGGGGCTCCACACGCCCACCTGTCCGGCGCCCTCATTCCTGGACTCCGAGGATGCGTGCCACGACCGAGGCCGTGCCGGCCAGCACGTCATCGGGCACCGGCTCGTTGTCGTGCCAGAGCACCCACCGCATGCCGGCCATCTCGCCGAGTCCCATCAGCGCCCAGGCCATCAATTCCGGTTCACCGGGTGGGATCTCGCCCGAGTCCATCGCGGCGCGCAACCGCTTGGTGTACCCGGAGACGATCCGGTCGTAGTGCTGCCGAAGTTGCCGCGGTGCCACGAATTCGGCCTGTCGCATGATCCGGTAGAGCCCCGGATGCTCGGCCACGAAGGCGAAGTACGCGGCGAACCCCGCTCGTTCGGCGGCGAGCCTCGAGCCGCCGGACTCGGACGCCGTGGTCATCGCTTGCCGCACCCGGCGGTTGAGATCGTCGACCAGCTCTTCGAACAGCTCCCGTTTGCCGGCGAAGTAGATGTAGAACGTCCCCTGCGCGACCCCGGCCGCCTCCGTGATCTTCACGATCGACGCGTCGTGGTATCCCAGCTCCACGAACACGGTCTCGGCGGCGTCGAGGATGCGCTGGCGGGTACGGTTGCCCTTCGCGCCGAGCCGACGGCTGCGGTCGGCCGTGGTGCTCATATCGCCTCCCTGGCCATCTCGCGCAGCACGTCCCGGCGCACCTTTCCGAGCCCGGTGGTCGGCAGGCTCTCCACGACGGACACGCGGGCCGGCACTTTGAAGCCGGCCAGGCGCTCCCTGCACCAGGCACGCAGGCCTTCGCCGTCGACCGCGGACCGTGCCACCACGAACGCAACGCCGACCTCGCCCCAGCGTTCGTCCGGTACTCCGACCACCGTGGCGTCGACCACCGCCGGATGAGCCCGCAGCGCCCGCTCCACCTCGGCGGGCGCGACGTTCTCCCCGCCGGAGACGTAACCGTCGTCCAGTCGGCCCACGATCCGGTACCAACCGCGTGCGTCGCGCTCGGCCAGGTCACCGGTGTGCAGCCAGCCCTGGTGCGGCGGCCCGCCCCAGTACCCGGCGAACACGCCCGGTCCACGCACCAGAAGCTCACCGGTGCCCGGCCCGGCGGACACGCCGGCGAGCGCGACCTCGACGCCGGGGTACGGCACACCCGTCCATCCCGCGGATGCCTCCACACCCGCCGGGGGTACGCACAACACGTTCGGTCCGGCCTCGGTCAGCCCGTACCCCTGGCAGAGCGGCACGCCCCGCTCCCACCAGATGCGGGCCAGTTGCCCGGGCAGCGCGGCACCACCGCAGATCGCCAGCCGTAGCGACGGCAGATCCACGGCGCCGAACGCGGTGCTGTCGGCCATCATCCGGTACATCGTGGGTACCGCCATCGTCAGGGTCGCGGCGGCAAGTTGACGCAGAGCCCGGTCCGCGTCGAACTCCGGCTCGACGACCAGAGTGGCACCGCGCGCCAGCGCCAGCAGCGGCAGCACGGTCCAGCCGCCCACGTGGTACTGCGGCAGCAACTGCACCACCACGTCCTCCGGTACGAGCGCGGCGACACCGTCCAGCGCTTCACCGGTGGCGACGCACATCCGGTGGTTGAGCGGTACGCCCCGCGGCCGGCCGCTCGACCCGGAGGTGTGGATCAAGAGGACGGCAGCCCCTGGATCGACGTCGCCGGACACCGCCGCGGCACCACGCGGTAGAACCAGCGGCAGCCGCACCGGCTGGTGCACACACCGGCGCAGTGTGCCGGCCGCGAGATCGGTGTGCCCCTCGTCGTGCAGCAGCAGCGCGGGTGTCGCGTCATCGATCAGTGCGGCCAACTCCTGCGGACGCAGCCGGTACGACAGCGGCATGAGAACCCGGCCGGCGCGGGCGCAGCCGTACAGCAGGGCGATCTGCTCGATCGACGAGCGGCACAGCGTGGCGACGCGGTCACCTGGCCGGGTCCGTTCGCGCAACCATGCCGCCCAGGCGTCGGCGTGGGCGTCCAGCGTGCGGTAGCTGACCGCCTCGTTACCGCAGCGCACCGCGGTGCGGCCGGAGTTGCGGTGGCGCCGCAACTGGGCCGAGAGGTCGGGGAGGTCGGACATGCGCGCTCCCGGGAACGGACATGGGAAGTGAATCACCTGTCATATTTGGGCTGTTGCCGGGGCGCGTCAAGGGCTCGGCGCATTCTCATGCGCCGGGTCGGTTGATGTCCCGGCTGTACAGGATCCGGCTGTCGATCACACCGGGGCGGGTGACGGCGAGCATGGCGCGGCCGAGGTGATCGGTGGTCGTGGCGTGGCCGGGGGCGACACGGTGCAGGAGCGGGTAGAGCCAGGACGTGAGGGCGTGAGCGAGGCGGTGGACGCGCGTCTTGGCGACCGCCCCGTGGGGCGGGGCTGGATGTAGCCCGGACGGAACATGTACGCGTTCATGGGCATGGCCGGCAGTACGGGAAGGCGCCTCACCAAGGCTCGGTGGCGGTGTCTGGACCCGCTGCAGCGATCGCGGCTTGGCGGTCGCCCACCGTATCCGCACCGGCACCTTCATCGTCAACGGCGCCGCGTTCGGGTTCGACGCGCCCTTCGGTGGCTGCAAGGCCAGCGGCATGGGTCGTGAATTCGGCGCCGTCGGCCTGACCCAATACGCCGAACACAAGTCGATGGCGGTCTGACGCGCTGTGTGGCGACCGCCCCGGTGGCCGTGCATCCGTCACGCAAGGTGGGCCGGCGGAAGCAGGTCCCATCCTCGTCGGCCCGGAGGTTTGCGGGACGCAGGAGGTTTGGGCTGCTCTCGCCCTGCCGTGGCACAGGGAGGAACATGGGAGGTGAACGACCTAGGGAGGCCCACCATGAAGACCGGCGCCTCGAACGAAGACGCCTGGCTGTACTCCCGCACGCCCTCCCAGGCCGAGGGCGAGCGCGACGAGCCCGCCGAGCGCGCGGCCGAGCACCCGGATGTGCCGAGGACCGAGCCGTCCCAGGCAGAGGGCGAGCGGTTGGACGACTCCGGGACCGCATGAATGGTTGAGCGATCAACAGGTGAGCGTATGCGGCAGAGCCCCGGCAACGCGCGGATGCGCGGTGCCGGGGCTCGACGACAGTCGGTGCATGTGCTCGTGTATCGCCGACGTACGGGCAGCGGCCGCTCGGCCGCACACCGGACCATGCAGCGCCGAGGCGGGTGCCGTGCCGCGCTGGGCCCTCGAGCCTCCTGCACGCCTTGAGCGTCCGTCCGGGCCGGACTCGGGGAAGCAGGTGGTGAAGGTGGGACACGCAGCGGGCTATGCGACGCGTGGGCAGAGGTGAGATGGTGGACCACCACCCTGGTCGCGACGCTGTCAGGGGTCGTGCATCATCCGATCGTCCGGCGCGATCGCGGTCGGCGCTCGGATCGCGCTCCGAGTGCTGAAGACGGCCCGCCGACGAGAGGACGAGGCCGGAAGGGGACTCGGTCGACCAGCCGCTGCCGTGCCGGATCAGGGCACCGTTGAGAACAGCGGGATCGGGGTGGTACCGGGTGTCCGGTGTGTGGTCGACCCATGCCTGGATCGTCACCGCTGCATTCGGGGGGCAACATGGAAGAAACTCTCAGCAGGCGCAGCCTCCGGGCTCCGTCAGGAGGGAGCGTTCACGGATGGGCGCAGAGGAGCGGCGCCAGGACGAAGAGCGGGACCGCCGAGCAGTTCCGTCGCCGCCGGGAGGGCTTCTCGATCTGCTCAGCGTGGCCGCGGTCGTCTTGGACGCTCGAGGGCGATGCGTGCTGTGGAGTCCGCAGGCCGAAGAGGTGTTCGGTTACACCGCCGAGGAGGCTCTGGGCCAGTACGCGGCCCAGCTGTTGGTGCACGAGGAACACATAGAACTCGTCATCAAGCTGTTCGCCGAGGTGATGGAGACCGGAGCGAACTGGGCCGGCGCGTTCCCCATCCGGCACAAGGACGGCACCACCCGCCTGGTGGAGTTCCGCAATGTTCGGCTCCTCGACGACCACGGCGCGGTCTACGCCCTCGGCATAGCCGCCGACCACACCACGCTGCAGCGGGTCGAGACCGACCTGGCCCTCTCCGAGCGCCTGGTGTCGCAGGCCCCCATCGGCATCGCCCTCCTGGACCCGGAGCTGCGCTATGTCCTGGTCAACCCGGCCCTGGAGCGTATCAACGGGATCCCGGCCGCCGACCACATCGGCCACCGCACCCGCGAGATCCTGCCGCGCTTCGACGTCGACGCCATCGAGCGCGTGATGCGCCAGGTGCTCCTCACGGGCACCCCGGTGATCGATCAATACGTCGTCGGACGCACCCCGGCCGACCCGGACAGCGATCACGCGTGGTCGGTGTCGTTCCACCGGCTCGAAGGACCTGGCGGGCGCATCATCGGTGTGGCGACCTCGATCGTCGACGTCAGCGAGCGTCACTGGGCCACGATCAAGGCGGAGCGTGCCCAGCGCCGCCTGACCTTGATCGCCGACGCCTCCGCCCGCGTCGGTACGAGGCTGGAAGTGGAGAAGACGGCTCAGGAGCTGACGGAGGTCGCCGTCCCCGATCTCGCCGACGTGGCCGCGGTGGACGTTCTCGACGCCGTCCTGGCCTTCCGCCGTACCAACGGATCACAAGAAGCGGGTCCGGAGCTGTTTCGCACGCTCGCTGTGGCCACTGTCTACGCCACTGACCTCACCGCCGGTGTGAAGCCCGGTGACGCGATCACGTACGAAGAAGACCGCCTCATAACCCAGTGCGTCCACACCAGACAGGCCGTCCTCGTGCCCCGCGTAGAGGAGCGGGATCTCCAGCGCATCGCGCGCAGCCCCGATGGCGCCGTCGCCCTCGCCCGAGCCGGACTGTATTCCTACCTGGCGGTGCCCTTGATCGCCGGCAGCGAGGTCCTGGGCGTACTCGAACTGCTGCGCGCCCACAATCCTCTCCCGTTCGACGAGGACGACGCCATCCTGGCCGGAGAGATCGCCGCCCGCGCCGCCGTGGCCATCGACAACGCACGCTGGCACCAGAACGTCCGCAACGCCGCCGAAACCCTCCAGCGCAGCCTTCTGCCGGGTCGTCCGCCCCAGCTCGTCGGACTGGAGGTTGCCTCCCACTACCAGCCCGCCGGGTCGTCCGCCGAGGTCGGCGGCGACTGGTACGACGTCATACCCCTGGCCGACGACAAGACCGCTCTGGTGATCGGTGACGTCATGGGCAACGGAATCGACGCAGCCGCGAACATGGGCCGCCTGCGGACCGCCACCGGCACCCTGGCCGACCTCGACCTGGCCCCGGAGGAGGTCCTCCAGCACCTCGACAAGACCACTCACGGACTCGAGCAGTACGCCACGTGCATCTACGCGGTCTACGACCCGCACCGTCGCGAATGCCGCATAGCCAACGCCGGACATCTGCCGCCCGTCCTCGTCCGCAACGGCCGGCATCCCGAACTGCTCGATCTGCCCACCGGCGCGCCCCTCGGTGTCGGCGGAGTCCCGTTCCACACCACGGCCTTCGATCTGAACCCCGGAGACCGGCTCGTCCTCTATACCGACGGCCTCGTCGAGACCCGGCACGACCCCATCGACGAGCGTCTGGACACTCTGCTCCGTACCCTCGACGGCCCTCGGCGGCCGATGGAGGAAACCTGCGACTGGCTCCTGCGGGCACTTCGGCATCCGGACGACCACGACGACGTGGCTCTCCTCATCGCGCAAGCCATGCCGATACCCGGTTGCGCGACACGGGAACCGAAACCTTCCTTCGTCTG
>NZ_JAYWVC010000128.1:0-23862 GCF_036281785.1 Streptomyces chiangmaiensis
ACTGCGCCGTGGTGCGGAAGAGCTCGCCCACGGCTGATTGGGCCTCGCGGCCGGCCTGAGCGCCGAAGAGGCTGTAGGCGGCGTAGGCGAACGCCTCGCCCTTCATGGCGGTGGTCAGGTCGGTAAGGGTCTGCGAGCGCAGAGCCCGGGCGGCGGTGTACGTGGCCCGGTGCTGATCGGTCGGCACGGCAAGGGCCACGGCCGTGGCAGCCTGCGACGCCGCTGTCAGCGTGCACAGGCCGACCACAAGCGTACGTATCGAGTGGCGGAACATGACGTCCTCCTTCGGGGCACTTTGGGGCACTTCGGGGTGCGAGCGCCTCCTCCTCATGCGACCCGCACACGCACACCGCCGCCCCTTCACGTAATCCTTTCGAGTGAATACGCACAGTGATAGTGCGCCTGTTGGTCGACGTGTTCCGCCTGCCTCAGGCAGGTGACCGCCTCCAGAGAACACGCATCCGTCTACCCCGTCCCGATAGCCGCTCCGCTGCGGTGCCGCCCTGCGGCGGCCACGGTGGTCAGTCGCCGTGGAAGCGGGCCCAGACCCCGCGTTCTCCGGGACTGCTGCGCTGAGCCATCCAAGAGGTCGAGACCCCCACCGCGTGCGGTGGGGGCCTTGATCTTTGCTGCGCCGGTCAGCCGAAACCGACGGGTTCCCGGATTCCAGAGTGCCCTCCGCACCCATCCCATCCCGTTCGACCTGGTCAGGGTGCACGTGATCACTATCGGCATTGACCCCCACAAGTCTTCTCACACTGCCGTCGCCGTCGAAGCCGCCGGACATCAGCTCGCCCAGCGCCGCTTCGTCGTCAACGCCGGGACTGTCCGGCAGCTGATTCGCTGGTGCGCGCAGTGGCCCGAACGCCGCTTCGCAGTCGAGGGCGCCAAGGGGCTCGGCCGCAGCCTCGCCCAGCAGTTGGCCGCTGCCGGCGAGCAGGTGGTGGACGTGCCATCCACGCTCTCTGCCCGGGTCCGGCTCCTGGCCACCGGAAAGGACCGCAAGACCGATGCGGCCGATGCCCTGCATGTGGCCCAGGTCGCTCTCCAATCGGGTGTATCCATGCTGCGCTCCCCTGGTTGCCCCGCGAGTAGGGCATCCGGCCCGACCGCCCTGCCTGCGGCATACCCGGGCGACGACCGAACTGTCGCGGTGGGGAACTGCACGGTCCGCCAAAGGAGTGAGCGATCCGGCGAGGGGCTTCTCGGACGCGGAAGGGAAAGGGGCGGCTGGGGATGATGGGTGGAGAGCCTTCCCTTGCTCGGTCGCGGCCGGAAGTCCGGAGGTGAGGAGATGATGCCTCCGCAGAGGTTGCTGTTCTTACAGGCCGCCGGGGATACATCGCTGGTCGGCGGTGATCTGGCGCTCGTGGGTGCCGTGGCGGTGGTTGCGCTGCTCGCGGTGGGTGTCGCGGTCGTCCTGCTGCGTGAGGTGCTTTCGGCCGACCAGGGTACGGAGCGGATGCGGGCCATTGCGGCCGCGATCCAGCAGGGCGCGGCCGCCTATCTGGCGCGGCAGTTCAAGACACTCGCCGCCTTTGTCGTGGTGATCCCGTTTCTGCTGCTCATCCTGCCCGCCGAGACGGCGGGGGTGCGGATCGGCCGGTCGGTGTTCTTCGCGGTCGGAGCGGTGTTCTCCGGGTGCGTCGGTTACATCGGCATGTCCCTGGCGGTACGCGGCAACGTGCGGGTCGCGGCGGCCGCTCGCGCGGCCGGGGAAAAGCGGGCGGTGCGTATCGCGTTCCGCACCGGCGGGGTCACCGGCATGCTCACCGTCGGGCTCGGCCTGCTCGGCAGCGCGGTCGTGGTGCTGCTCTTCCAGGGGCGCTCGGCAGGGGTGCTGGAGGGCTTCGGGTTCGGCGCGGCGCTGCTGGCGATGTTCATGCGGGTCGGCGGCGGCATCTACACCAAGGCCGCCGACGTCGGCGCGGACCTCGTCGGCAAGGTGGAGGAGGGCATCCCCGAGGACGATCCGCGCAATGCCGCGACCATCGCCGACAACGTGGGGGACAACGTCGGTGACTGCGCGGGAATGGCCGCGGACCTGTTCGAGTCCTACGCCGTCATGCTGGTCGCGTCCCTCATCCTCGGCAGGGCGGCGTTCGGCCCGTCCGGTCTGGTGTTCCCGCTGCTTGTACCCGCGATCGGCGCGGTCGCGGCGGTCATCGGCATTCTTACGGTCACCCCGCGCGACCGGGACCGCACCGCGCTCAATGCGATCAACCGCGGCTTCTTCATCTCCGCCGCCTTTTCCGCGATCGGCGTGGCCGTCGCCGCATTCACGTACCTGCCGGGCCATTTCTCCCAGTTCACCGACATCGACGCGGCGATCAGCAGGATCACCGGTTCCCCGCGCATGGTCGCCATCGTTGCGGTACTGATCGGACTGGCCCTCGCCAGCGCCATCCAGCTGCTCACCGGTTACTTCACCGAGAACACCCGCCCGCCGGTACGGGAGATCAGCCGCAGTTCACTGACCGGGGCGGCGACCGTCATCCTGGCGGGCTTCGCGACCGGACTGGAGTCCGCGGTGTACTCGGCCGTGCTGATCGGCGGTGCGGTCTTCGGGGCCTTCCTGCTCGGCCTCGGCAACACTACCCTCGCCCTGTTCGCGGTCGCCCTGGCCGGGACGGGACTGCTCACTGTGGTCGGCGTGATTGTGGCCATGGACTCCTACGGACCGGCCACCGACAACGCCCACGGCATCGCCGAGATGTCCGGCGACGTCACCGGTGCGGGCGCCCAGACGCTCACCAACCTGGACGCGGTCGGCAACACCACCAAGGCGATCACCAAGGGCATGGCGATCGCCACCGCGGTGCTCGCCGCCACCGCCCTGTTCGGATCCTTCCGCACCGCGGTCGAGGCCAACCTCGCCAAGACGGGCCGTGCGGCGTCCTCGTTCAGCCTGTCGGTGGACAAGCCGAACGCACTTGTCGGGCTGGTCATCGGCGCTGCGGTGGTGTTCCTGTTCACCGCCCTGGCGGTCATGGCAGTGAGCCGGTCCGCCGGACGGGTCGTGATCGAGGTGCGTGAACAGTTCCGCACCAAACCCGGGATTATGGAAGGCACCGAGCTGCCCGACTACGCTCGCGTGGTCGACATCTGCACCGCCGACGCCCTGCGTGAACTGGCCACCCCGGCCCTGCTCGCCGTCATGGCCCCGATCGCGGTCGGATACGCGCTCGGCTACGCACCGCTGGGCGCCTACCTCGCCGGCGCGATCGCGGCCGGTGCGCTGATGGCGATCTTCCTCGCCAATTCCGGTGCCGCCTGGGACAACGCCAAGAAGCTCGTCGAGGACGGCTACCACGGTGGTAAGGGCTCTCCGGCACACGCCGCGACGGTCATCGGCGACACGGTCGGCGACCCGTTCAAGGACACCGCAGGACCGGCCATCAACCCGCTGTTGAAGGTGATGAACCTGGTGTCGCTGCTGATCGCCCCCAGCGTGGTCACCTACAGCCACAACACAGCTGTCCGGGCCGTCACCGCCGCGATCGCCGTTCTGATCGTGGTCGCCGCGATCACCATCGCCAAACGGCGCACACGCCATCTCACCCCCGCTGGAGACTAGGAGAGGGCCCCGCCGGCCTTGGGACAGGCGTGTCTGCGAAAGGGAAGGTCACCAGTCAGTCCGTCTATATGGTCGGCAACTGGATGCAGGTACTGGCTCAGTCCGGCTGGTGCTTGAGCTGACCGGGCTGTGAACCGTTTCGGTCTGGCGGACCAGGCCGGTGGATGCATGCGCCAACCGGCCGGCCCCTGCGTGAGGGCGGCATGCGCGAGGTTCTCCACGCAACACGAATAGCGATACGCCGAAGATTCGCCGTCCGTGGCGTGGACATCGCCCTCGGTAGTCGATGTAAGGCCGCCTCAATGGCCTAGATAGGTCGATATTGCCAGGAATTGAGATATGCCTAGAAAATGTTCTTACATGGTGAGCCGCGGGTGAAACAAGGCGCCCGCGTGGATGTGTTGGGAGAGTCGCTGGGGATGACGTCACAGGCGGCGGGCTTCGGCGCCCGCCCGGATCCGGGTGTGCCGCGTTCACCTTCAGGGGGGCGCCGGGGTTTGGTACTCGGCGCCGGCGGAAGTCTGGGGGCGGCGTGGACGATCGGCGCGCTGTGTGCGCTGGAGGACGCCTACGGTTGGGATCCGCGTAGTGCGGACGTCATCCTCGGCACCTCGGCGGGCGCCATCGTAGGCTCGGCGCTGGCGCTCGGGACGCGCCCGTGTGAGCTGCGGGACCACCAGCGCGGCCACGCGGTGGCCTTTGGGCCCCTGCGGGGGGTGCGCGTTGACTACGATACGTGGGTCGGCGGCGGCCTGCCGCCCCTTCCCAAGCCCGGAATCGGGTCGCTGAAACTGCTGCGCAGCATGGCCGGCCGCCCGCATCGGATGCCGTTCACGATCCTGCTGGCCGCCTTCGCCCCACCCGGACGGGCGAGCCTGGACGGCGTCCGCGACGTCTTCCGCCAGCTGGGGATGGCCGACCGCTGGCCCACCACCGCGGCGCTGCGCGTGGTCGCGGTGGACGTCGACACCGGCACGCGCGTGCTGTTCGGAACACCGGACGCGCCGCGCACCGACCTCGCCACGGCCGTGACCGCCTCGTGCGCCCTTCCCGCATGGTTCGCACCTGTGGAGATCGACGGACGCCACTACGTGGACGGCTGTGCCTGGTCGGACACCAACCTCGACCTGCTGGCCGGAGACGGCCTGGACGAGGTGGTCGTGCTGGCGCCGACCTCCGCCCGCCGGACGGACCGCCCGCGCGGCCTGGCAGCCCGGGCCGAGCGCCGCCTGCGCCGAGTCGCCACGGGCCGCCTGCTGCGCGAGGCCCAACAGGTGCGGGACGCGGGCACCCGAGTACGCCTGATCACTCCCGGACCGGAGGACCTGGCCGCCATGGGCCCGAATCTCATGGACCCCTTGCGCCGGCTGACCGTCCTGGAGACGTCCTTGCGGACCACCGCCGCAGAGCTGCGTACTCCCTCCCCGGACCAGGTGGCCACACCGCCCCAGGCGCAGGGCCCGACCGACCGCCGCCCCGGGTAACGCCGGCCCCGAGCCCCGCGCCGTCTGTTCCCTCCTCGGGAAGTCTTCCGCAGCGGCTGGTCAGACGCTGCGTGCTACCACGGCCTCGACGAACCGGCC
The DNA here is from genome assembly GCF_036281785.1 of Streptomyces chiangmaiensis. Taxonomy (NCBI): domain Bacteria; kingdom Bacillati; phylum Actinomycetota; class Actinomycetes; order Kitasatosporales; family Streptomycetaceae; genus Streptomyces; species Streptomyces chiangmaiensis. The sequence goes on from NZ_JAYWVC010000128.1 coordinate 5,161, forward strand.
GACTTCCCTGTCGGGGAGGTTGCGGGCAAGGTCGGCTTCGCTGATCATGCCGACGAGCTGCTTGTCCTCGTTGACGACGGGCAGCCGGCGGATCTGGTGGTCCTCCATCGTCTCCAGTACGTATTTGATGTCCGTGTCCGCCGTTGCCGTGAACGGCTTTCCCTGAGCCAGTTCGCCGGCGGTCATCTTCTGCGGGTCGCCGTCGGCGGCCAGGCATTTCACCACGATGTCCCGGTCGGTGATGATGCCGCGCAGCTTGTTGTCGTCACCGCAGATAGGCAGCGACCCCACACCCAGGTCCCGCATGCGGTGCGCCGCAGCATCGAGCGTCTCGTGCTCGCCCACGCACTCCACGCCTGTGTGCATGACATCCCGCGCGCTGGTCATAGCAGCCTCCCTGAATACGGAGAATCGGCTTGGATCGGCTTGCGTGAGCAGAAGGCCATGCGGCCTGCCACCCTGCTCGCCTCCTGATGCCCTGAGCCTGTACTCCAATCCTCGCGCGGGTCGTTCCACCCGGCATCCGAGACGAGGCGGGAGCGCGTCCGGCAGTGTCTCGCGCCGGAGTGCGCTTGGTGTCCAGCGCCAGGATCCGCAGGTCGGACCATGTGATCACCCCATGTGAACCGTGACGTCGACCTCGGACACATCGCTCCCGGGCCGAATCAGGCGGTGCGGCGAGCCTCTCGCTCTCCGATGCGATCACTGACAAGTTGCGTGTGACGACTGCCCGGTCTCGAATGTTGCTCGTGCCATCCCTGCACGCTGCGCATTGCCCGAAGCGGCCGGTGAACGCTGCGCTGCGCCGTGGTGTTGTTCCTCGCCGTCAGCAACACCGCCCATCCACTGCGTCGGAGGACGTCATGACCACGCTCCCCAACAACGGAAAGGCCCCCATCGTCGTCGGGACCGACGGCTCCGCATCTGCTGACCTGGCACTGCGATGGGCGGCGCGGGAGGCCCGGGTCCACGAAGCCCCTCTGGAGGTCATCCACGCGTGGGAGGGCCTGCTGGGCCAATTGGTTCCGCCCGACGCGGAGTTCGAACGCCACGCCAGGCAGACGCTCGTTGCCGCCGTAGCCCGCCTGCCAGCCGAGGAGCGCCCGCCCAGCATGGACACCACGCTGATCCACGCCCACGCCGCCGCTGCCCTGATCAAGGCATCCGAAGGGGCGGACATGGTCGTCGTGGGTTCTCACGGCCACGGCGGCTTCGTCGGCACGCTGCTCGGCTCGGTCAGCCAACGCGTGGCCACACACGCCCACTGCCCGGTCGTCATCGTCCGTACCACCCGCTGACCCGGCTCGCTCTTCGATGAGGCCGCCGTTACTGCGCCCAGCATCTGACAGACAGTCGGCCTGCAGCGACGTACCTACCCGCCGGCACGGGCAGGGCGGGCTCTCAGGGCGGAGCCGCGACGGCTACCCGGCCCGCGGCCGGGATGCGCTGCCGAGGAGACTGCATGAAAATGCTCCTGTGCAGCGCCGTACGAGGCGGGCGATGCGCGCGGCAATGTGCATGGCCGCCCGATTCGCGCTCCCCACTGACATGTGGCGGGCCCGTCCTGCGGTCCGCGGGGAGGGGTAGCCGTGGGCCGCTATGCGCGTGTTGTGCTCAAAGTCAGCGGCGAGGCGTTGGCCGGGGCTGCCGAGTCAGGGACCGATCCGGTCTGTCTGGCCCGGTTGGCGGACGAGGTCGCCTCGGTTCACGATCTCGGCGTGCAGATCGCGGTGGTCGTCGGGGGCGGCAATTACTTCCGAGGGCGGATGGCGGCGGGCTGGGGCATCGGGCGGGCCGAGGCGGATGACATCGGCATGCTCGGCACGGTGATGAACGCCCTGATGCTGCGCGGCGCGCTCACCGCACGCCGCGAGCCGGAGGTGCGGGTCATGACGGCCATGGCGATGGAGAGCATCGCCGAGCCGTTCATTCGGTTGCGTGCGGACCGGCACCTTCGGTGCGGCCGGATCGTCTTGCTGGCCGGCGGTACGGGGCAGCCGTATGTGACCGCCGACTACGCCGCGGTGCAGCGGTCCCTGGAGTTGTCGGCCGACGCGCTTCTGGTCGCCAAGCGCGGCGTTGACGGTGTCTACGACAGTGACCCCAAGACGCATCCGGACGCGAAGCGGTACACCCACCTCACCTACCGCCAAGCACTGGAACACAAGGTAGAGGTGATGGACACCAGCGCCTTCGTTCTTGCTGAGGAGCAGGGTCTGCTCATGCACGTCTTCGATGTCACGACGGCGGGCGCTATGCAGGCGATCTGCGAAGGACGCGACATCGGCACGAGCGTCACCTGCTGCTGAACGCCAGGCCCAGGGGAGGAGGGTTCCATGGACACACGGTCGTCCGCCGCCGTTCGCGCCGTGCTGTTCCGGCGTGCGCCAGGAACGGCGGGCCGGGAGTGCAGCCCGCCACGTCGTTCACAGAGCAGAGGGAGCGGCTCGTGAACCGCTGGCTGCGGCTGACGCTGCTGGGTGTGGGGGCGATGAACTCGCCCCGGTTCGCCCCCGCCGGTCTGCTGCTGCAGTACGCCGGGCACCGTGTGGCCTTCGATGGCGGCCCCGGGGCCGAGCCGCCGCTCGGTCGGCTCGACGCGTGGCTGGTCACCGACGAGCAGTCGGAGCTGCGGTCCCGGCTGCACAAGCTCGCGGCCGCGCACGGCGTCCAGGTGCGGGCCGGGGACCTGGAGCTCGGCGACGTGCGGGTGTGGTGCCATCCGGTGGCGCACACCTCGCATCCCGCCTACGGCTACCGCATCGAGGCACCGGGGCTGGCGGTGACGTGGGCGCCGGAGTTCTGGGAGTTCCCTGAGTGGGCCGCGGGGGCCGACCTGATGTTCGCCGAGGCGGCCGCGTGGAACCGGCCGATACGGTTCCGCGGTGGCGTGGGTGGCCACGCGAGCGTCCGCACGGTCGGTGAGCAGGCCGCACGGCATGGCGTGCGGCGGCTGGTGTACGCGCACATCGGGCGGCCCACTCTGCGGGCGATCGACGCCGCGGCGAAGCCCGAGGTGGGGGAATGGGGTGTTGAGGGTCGCACCTACTCCTTGCCGGTACCGGCCAGAAAAGTCCGGCGGTGACGGGACGACCGGGCCCGATCGGGGGTACGCGGACGCCGGTCCGCGGATCTGCGTGTCCGGGGGAAGAAGCCGATGCCGATGATCTCCAGCCGGTTCCGGTACCTGTCCCGCGGCACTGGACCGGCGGTGCCCTCTGGCTGTGCCTGGAGACAGTCGTGCCTGCCGTGCCGCATCCCGCGGGCCGTCCCATCGCCGTCGTATCCGTCGGCCGGCCGGCCGGCCGGACGAGGCGGCGGACGTCGGCACGTTCACATAGCAGGAGGCCGCGATGGAACTCGTCGAGGAACGTCCTTTCCGCTTCCGCATCGAACCGCACGGTGACATGCGGGTGCCCGGGGTGGTGTTCGCCTCCCGGGAGTTGCTGGAGGATGCGGAGCAGTCGCTGCGGCAGGTGGTCAACGTGGCCACTCTGCCCGGGATCGTCGGCGCCTCCTACGCCATGCCGGACGTTCACTGGGGCTATGGCTTCCCCATCGGCGGCGTGGCGGCGACCGCGGTGGACGAGGGCGGTGTGGTTTCGCCCGGCGGCGTCGGTTTCGACATCTCGTGCGGGGTGCGGCTGCTCGCCGCGGACTGTGCCGGGCGGGAGATCGAGCGGGCGCTGCCCGCGGTGATGGACGGCCTGGGCCAGGTGATCCCGCGCGGCGCGGGACCCGGCGGCGTGTGGAAGCCGAGCGGGCGCAGCGAGCTGGAGCGGATCCTGCGGGGTGGCTCCCGGTACGCGGTGGAGCAGGGGCACGGTGAGGAGCGCGACCTGACACGCTGTGAGGACGGCGGTACGGTCGCCGACGCGGATGTGGCGCAGGTGAGCGGGCGTGCGCAAGAGCGGGGCCTAGGGCAGGTGGGCAGCCTGGGATCCGCCAATCACTTCCTGGAGGTGCAGCAGGTCGCCGAGGTGTACGACGAGACGGTCGCCGCCGCCTTCGGGGTCGCCCTCGGCCAGGTGTGCGTGATGGTCCACTGTGGGTCGCGCGGCCTGGGCCACCAGATCTGCACTGATCACGTGCGGGCCATGGATTGGGCCATGGCCCGGTACGGCATCACCGTGCCTGATCGGCAGCTGGCCTGCACCCCGGTCGACTCGCCGGAGGGCCGGGACTACCTGGGCGCGATGGCCGCGGCCGCCAACTACGGCCGCGCCAACCGCCAGCTGCTGTCCGACGCAACCCGCCGCATCTTCCGCCGCGAGGTGGGCGCCCGACTGTCCCTGGTGTACGACGTGTCCCACAACCTCGCCAAGATCGAGACGCACGTGGTGGACGGGACGCGGCGCCGGCTGTGCGTACACCGCAAGGGTGCCACCCGGGCCTTCCCGCCCGGACATCCTGAACTACCCAATGATATACGGGAGTTCGGCCAGCCAGTACTGATTCCCGGCACCATGGGGACGGCCTCGTACCTGCTGACTGGGGTGACAGGCGGCGACGCGTTCTTCTCCACCTGCCACGGCGCGGGCCGGGTGATGAGCCGCCACGCGGCCGCCCGCACCATCACCGGCAAGGACCTGCGGACGCGCCTGGAACGGGACGGCATCGCTGTGCGCCCGAAGTCGCTGCGCAGCCTGGCGGAGGAGACCCCGGAGGCGTACAAGGACGTGGACGCGGTGGTCGCGGCGAGCGAGGGCGCGGGGCTGTGCCGCACGGTGGCCCGGCTGGTGCCGCTCGGCGTGGTCAAGGGCTGACCCCCGCCCGCCGTACACGTCACACGTCACACGTCGACGGTCACCGCGCACGACCAGCCGTAGGGGCCCGGTCCGATGTGCAGCCCGTGCCACGAGATGCCCTTCGGCGCAGCGCCGATGATCTCCACGTCCGCGAGGTCGGCGACCCCCAGCCGCAGGTCGAGACCGCCGTCCGTGGTGTCCGCCTCCACGTCCACAGGTACCTGACCGTGCACCTCCAGGCGGTAGACGACCTCGTCCAGCAGCGTGACCAGCAGTTCCTCGTCGCTCGCCTCGGCCAGCCGGATCTGCTGCACTGCCGTGGGCCGCGCCGTGGACACGTCGGCGAGGGACCCCACCAGCCCCAGTACCGCCTCCACCAGGCACTGCTCCCGGCTCGCTCCCCACGCCTCGATGCGCAGGTCGGCCGTGTGCGGTACCAGCCGGTGGCCGCTCGTACCCCGCAGCTGCGCCATCCCGGCGTCGTTCGTGTCGCCGACCATGCCGACCGTGTTCCCGCTCCGCCATGACCCATGCGGCGCTCGGTCATTGCAGCCGCCGAAACCGGACCGCGGACCGTTGTCATCGGCTCACGCCGTGGCGTGGAACCGTGGACGGTCTCCGTGTCGGAGGCGGGGGCGAAATCCTTTTGCCACTCGCCGATCGCGTGGAGGGACCAGGGCGTCTCTTGGAGTGAACCGCCTGACCGGCAGGAAGGTCACGCCGTGCCACCGCGTCAACAACGTGTCGCCGGGGTCATCGACCGCGTGGACTACAAGGTTGACGACACCGCGAGTCGGCGACGAAGGCCCCGTGGCCGGGGAGTTCACCGCCGTCGCGCTGTGTCGGGACTCGCTGCGGGCCTCACTGGTCCCGCGGGCCCGGAGCGGCCCTCATCAGCCATGTCACCGTACGGCTGATGTCCGACGACGAGACGATTCCGGCGAGCCTGCCCTCGTCGATCACCAGGACCCGGTGCTCGGCGCCGGGCTCCATGCGCGGCAGCAGGTCAGCGAGCGGATCGTCCGGGCCCACCGTCGTGACCTGCGACAGCGGCAGCATGATCTCCCGCACGGTCACGGTGCCGCGCCGCATCTCGGGCACGCGTTTGGCCTGGTCCAGGGTCAGTAGACCGATCGGGGCCCCCGCCGCGTCGGTCACCGGGAACGCCGAATGCCGGTACCGGTACGGCGGATCGGTCAGGAAGTCCGCGACCGTCAGGTCGGCGGGTGCCGCGATGGGGTCCGGGGTCATCGCGTGTCTCACAGGAATCCCGGCGAGCACCTGACGCATCTCCGCCTGCCGTCCTTCCGCCGTGGCGGCCGCGACGAGGAACCAGCCGATCAGGGCCAGCCACAACCCGCTGAAGGTGGCCCCCCGCAGGAACAGCACCAGGCCCAACATCAGCAGGAACCAGCCGAAGGTGCGACCCGCCCGGGTCGCACCCGCAGTCGCGCGCAGCCGGTCTCCCGTACGCCACCACAGGAAGGCTCGCAGCAGCCGCCCGCCGTCGAGTGGAGCCGCGGGAATGGCGTTGAAGACAGCCAGCAGAATGTTGATCGCCGCCAGCCACGCCACGGCCTCGACTCCCAGTCCTGGGGCGGACGCCACCTTCAGAAGCCACGCGACCAGCGTGAACAACGCCCCGAGGATGAGGCTGACCAACGGTCCGACACCCGCGATCCGCAGCTCAGCCGCCGGGTTCGGCGCCTCGGCCTTGATTCTGGCCGCACCGCCCAGCAGCCACAGGACGATGTCGTCCACGTCGATCCCATTCCGCCGCGCCACGACGGCGTGCGCCAGCTCATGCGCGAGGAGAGAGGCGAAGAAGACCACGGCGGTGGACACCCCGACCGCCCAGTACACGATCCGTGGATGGCCTGGATATGCCTTGGGAAGGCGGCCCTCCGAGAGCCCGAACGCGATGACGGCGAAGATGAGCAGAACACTCCAGTGCACACCCACCCGGACCCCGGCAACCCTCCCCAGGACGAGCGTCGCCCGCACAGCGCCTCCTACGTAAGCGTCACCATCATCACGTCCAGAGAGCTGCCACGCACCAAGCGCATGCAAAAGAGGAAGTCACCCAATTCTCGGGGATCCCGATCACGCCGTGCACGCTCTGTCTCGGTTTCTCCGCGCCACACATACCAGGAGACCGGCACGCGACGTCCACATTGTGCGGGCGCGCTGACGTGACCGACCGTGATGGGTCGCCGCCCTTCGGCATCCACACGTTACATTCATTCACCGGCTGGCACTTTCATAACGTGTCTGCCAGCTCATCAGGCAATCAGGTCCCGGCTCGGTGAGCAGCCCGCGCACACGGTGACGAGGCCGCATCTCCACCACGTCAGTCGGGGGTTGGGTTCACTCGAAGAGGGGGCGCCGGGGTTCGTCGGCCTCCAGGCGGCAGACGTCGCTGATATGGCCGCGGGGTCCTTGCCCACCCTATGCGGCCAGTTGAACGGTGAATGAGCTGTACTGAGATGTGTGAAGTCCCCCGCACCTTTTGCGGATAGGGGCAATCGGTCCTATCGCAGTCAGGTGCCCCAGAGATTGCCTGGATGCAGGATGCGCACCTACGTGAGTCGACGGTGCACTGTCCGGCGCGCAAAGTCGGTGGCCGGGAGGTTTACTGGAAGAGCGAAGCGGGTTGGAGGTGTCACCGCAAGCGGTGGCTGGGTGGCGGGAGATGGATGAGGGGCGGTTCGAGCCGGTTCGAAAGGCCACCGTGTTGAGGAGCGACCGTGGAGCTGACCTTTCTCGACCCTGTGTACGCACGACCGGCCCCCTATGCCTGCGCCTACCTGGACACCTCGCGTGACGTCCGCGACCCGGAGGCGGCGATCAGGCTGAGGCGCCGGCATCTGCGTGAGGATCTGGCCCAGCAGGGGGCCGACAATGCCACCGTGGGCGTTGTCGACGATGCGGCGGGCACGGACCGGGAGGTTTCCGGGCGGCACGGGCAGGCCATCATTGCGAGCCATGGCCATCTGGCCCTGGTGGAGGAACTGCCCGACCCGCCGGCGCACGACGCGGCCCGGTTCGGCGTGTTGCCCGACGTGATGCCGCTCGCGGTCCAGCACGCGCCGGACATCCCGTATGCGGCTGCCACCGTGCACCGCGTCACGCACCCGGAGACCGGCGCACCGGAGGAACTGGAGGTGGACTTCCAGACGGGGAGGTGGCCGAGCAGCACCGTCGCACCAGAGACGTGTCACCATCGGAGCGGTCCTGCGGGGGAGTGGCCGAAGGGCGCCGCCGAGATCGCCGTTGAGCTGGCGGAGCTGGTCCACCGCAAGGGTGCCGAGGTGATCGTGCTGGGCGGAGAGGCATGGGCGCGCAACGTCCTGGTTAACCGGCTGCCCGCCCCCTTGCGTGAGCGGGTCGTCACAGTCGCAGGTGACGGGCACGTGGTCGGCGAGGGCCGGGCGCTGCTGGAGCAGGAGCTGAGTGATGTCTTCCGGGGCAGGATGAGCGCGCGGGACCGGGCTCGGGTGGAGACGTTCCGGTCGCGGCGGCTGCAGCACGCTGGTGCGGTCGAGGGCATGGCAGCGGTTGTGGCCGCGTTGCAGCGCGCTCAGGCAGGCGCGCTGCTGCTGAACACGCCTGTCGACTTGCCCGTGAGGCTGTGGGCCGGCTCGGAACCGACCCAGATCGCCCTGTCAGCCGCCGACCTCGAGTCCTTCGGTGTCCTCAGCTTCCAGGAGGAACCGCCCGGCGCGGCCTTGATCCGCGCACTGGTCCGCACCGGCGCGGAGCTGGTAGTCGTGCCGCGGGAGGAGTTGCCTCTGGAGGACGGGGTGGGGGTGCTGCTGCGGTACACCGACCCGGGGGTGCCGTTGTGACGCCCCCGTCGCCCGGCTGGAGCCGCGACGGCGGGCTCTGCTCGGTGCTGGGAGGAGCTGGTCAGACATCCTCTGAGGGGCCGGTGGTGGTGGGGACGGACGGGCTCGGCCGGAGCGGCATACGCGGTGCTGTGGGCCGCGCAGGAGTTCGCTCTCCGGCACTAGCGCCTGCACATCGCGTGCGCCGTTGACCTCGCGCGGAGCGCCTGTACGCCGACACCGCCCGCCGGGTCCGCGAGGCCGCCCGGTCCCTGCCGGCCAAGGCGGCTGCCGCGGCCTCCGACAGGGCGCCCGGCCGTGCGGTGCTACAGGGGCCGCGCGGGCAGGTCAGGCTGCATGTAGTCCTCGAGCCGACCGCGGGCCGGGTTGAATAGGGCAAGCAGATTGACGCAGATGCCGACATCGACCGTGTCCTCCGGACCATGGAGGAGCACAAGATCCGTCGGCTGCCTGTCATCGAGAACCACCGCCTCGTAGGCATGATCAGCGAGGCGGACCCCTCACGCCGCCTGCCGGAGGAGCAGGTGGGCCACTTCGTCGAGGCTGCGCAGCCACCTCCTTCCGGTCAGCCTGCAATCACCGGAAGACGGAGGCGGCGGAGAGGGCGAAGAACCCGCGGCCGAATCCGGCGCGGAGGAAACGGAGGCACCGACGGCCGAGGGTGAGGAGTCGTCCAAGGGTGAGTAAGGGCCGAACCCTGGCAAGACGATCACGATCACGGACATCGACGGACGATGCCCTTTCCATGGGGCCGGTGGAGAATGCGCCAGCTCCGCATTCCCCTCCGGCCGCGCCTTCTACCCGGCCCCTGGCGGGGCAGGGCTTCAGAGGTGCCCACCACTCGGGAGCAGGTCCCACACGCTGTCCGGGCGACTTGGGCGGTCCGTCCACCGGCGTAACGCACTCGGAATGGCAAGGTCAGGAACCGTAGCCGCGACGGGCTGCGGCCACGTCGTGGCGTGGAAAAAGGGGTGGGACTGATGGCAACAGGGACTGTGAAGTGGTTCAACGCCGACACTGTGGGCGTCACGGGTGACGCCCCGGTTGCGCGTTACGGCCGGCTGGTCACGGGCGGGCGGGCGGCTGGTGGGGCAGCGTGGGTGGAGAGCCTTTGGCGGCGCCGGAAGTGTTGCCGGGGACGGCCGGACTGAGGTGGTGGTGTGCTCGCGTGGCCTGCCACCTCCCCAGTGCGACGTCGACCAGCACCCCGCCCGCGTTGATGCGCAGCATCCGGTCGGCGCAGGCCACGTCCTTCAGGCGGCTGCGCAGAATGTAGACCGCGTCCACGAGTTCCCCGGCGTCAAGGCCGCCCGGAGCCAGGGCGACGAGCACGTCGTGCGAGGTGACGCCGATCAGGGCATGCCGGGCCCGGCGACGGTGCCACCAGCCCGGCAGCCGTACCTCGATCGCGGCACAATCCGCCTCCGCGCACCCGATGGCATCGAGCACCGGCTGCCAGCACCGCATCGCGAACCGAGCGCCCAGGCCCGCCGCGGGCACGGGCAGCGGACGACCCATGGCCAGGCCGCGGACCGCGGCCACGAAGCCGCGCACCTCAGGTGCCGCCTGGGCCGGATAGCGAACGGTGACGCAGTGACCAGGCCCTCGCAGGGCCAGGCGACCGTGCCCGCGGGCCTGCTGATGGTCGATCACACACAGCTGGCCGAGCGGCACCCAGTCCTGCACACCGAAGACATCGACCCACAGCGCCGCTCCCCACTCGCTGTACGCCAGGACCTGGACCGGGGTGCACACGCGTGTCCGCCAGCCGCGTCCTCGCCGGCGCATCGTCTGGGGCAGCACCAGCACACCGAAGGGAAGGATCTCGCCGATGGCCTCCTCGAGATCGGCCATGGCACCAGCCGGGACCGGCCGCACTCCGTGCAACGCGCCTCGGTCGTCAGCGGGCATGTCCCGGACAGCTTGCTGCGCGTCATGGCGGCGCAGCGGAAACTCCCACTCTTCTGTCCCGTTCAGCAGATCCGCACGACGTGCTCGCACTGTGCGTCGCCACCCTTCACGGCGGGTCCCATGACGTTAGCCCTGGATCTTCGGCCTCCACCTCGGGCCGTGCGACCATGACATCTTCCACGCAGTATCAAGTACCCGGTGAGGCCATCAGCACAGCGCATGGTCTGCATTTTCGGCGCCCAGCCTGCGGACACACGTCGTCGAATCGCGCGACCGGCAGTGTGACAGCCCTACGCGCCTTGCCACACTGTGACGTGCCTCCTACACGACCTTGTCCCGTATGTGGAGGATATGGCTTTTCAGTCTGTTGTTGGACCGGCAGGCTCGTGGGACGGAGGTTTGGCCATGTCTGAGCATGTGCACGTGCGCATCAACCAGGGTCTGGGAGTCACTGAGAATGGTGAGCTCGTGGAGCACTCCTACTGCCGTTGCGGGGCCACCTGGACCAAGACGTATCGGATCCGGGAGGAAGGTCCCGAGTAGCCCGAGGTAATGGAGGGGCTCACGCTGGCCCAGGCCGCGGACCGCTCGGCCGGCCCTTCCTGGACGAACGCCGTGTTGCCGTGCGGGGGCCTCACGTCGGCGGTGCGAGAAGGCCTCCCGCCCTTCGCGTACCGGATGGGGCCTCACCGCCCACGGCGGTGATCAGATCCTTGGAAGTTCCGGGCCAGCGCAGCAGCTCGTACGGGTCTTCAACACGCTCGGCGAGCGCGTTGATGAGCTTCCTCAGCCTCGGATGCATCGCGGTGGCAATGCCCACGAGCATGGAGCGGCGCCCCGGCCGGTCGCCTCGTGCAGCCGCCACGGCATGGCATTGATGGTTCCAGCACGTCCCGGGCGAGCGGCAGCAGCGCCTCGCCCGCCGGTGTGAGCGTGACGCTGTGTGAGTCGCGCTCGAACAGTCGGTGGCCGAGCTCCTTCTCGAGGTCCCTGATTCGCTGGCTCAACGGCGAAGCGGCCATGTGCAGTCGCCGGGCCGCCGCAGAAAAATTCAGCTCCTCGGCAACCGCGACAAAATACCGCAAATGAAACATCTCCAGGTATCCATCCGAGTGCGAAGACTGCAGCGCCCTGGCGGAGTGTGACGGCGGTGAGGGCCTGGTCGACGGTCGGGTGCACTGAGACATCACGTGAAGGTGTGCCGTGTCAGGCATCAGCGGCATGGGTATCCGGCATCGGCAATTCGAACCACACGGTTTTCCCTCGCCCGCTCGGTGAATTGCCCCATGCCGAAGCAAGCGCGGAAACGATGACCAGTCCTCGCCCTCCCTCGGCCTGGTCCTCGTCGCGGGGAACCGTTACGGTCTTCGCGAGATGCGGATCGCTGTCACGGACCTCTACGCGTATGCGTTCGGGATACTTGTGCACGTAGACGTACACATCGCTGTCACCGTGGACCAAGCCGTTGGTGACGACCTCCGACACCAGAAGTTCCTCGTCATCAGCCATGGCGGACAGCTCCCACCCGGCCAACCACTCCCGCAGCAGTCTGCGCGTCCGCTGGGCTCCGTGCAGATCGCGCCGGTGGATCCTCAACTGCCGGACGTTGTGCTGAGCTTCAGCCGAGGGGCCTTCGTAGACGACCAGGAGCAACGCGGCATCGTCGGGGCACGGCCGGGGCGACTCGCTGAAGCCCCTGATGAGTCGGTCGCCGACGGACTCAAGGTTCCCGGGGTCGTCAAAGGCCGCGCTCACCACCTTGGGGTTTATATCGCCTCCGAGGCCGGCCAGACCGTCCGTGTAGAAGGCGAGCAACGTGCCCGGCTCGAGTTGCAGGTCCATCACCTCGAAGGTCGCCTCCGGGTCGATGCCGAGAGGCATGCCTGCGTCGAGGGAGACGGGTGGCATCCGGCCGTCAGCCGTACGCATCAGAGGCGGTGGATGCCCGGCGGTGGCCATCTGCGCCCTGCCGGTGTCCGGATCGAGCCAGGCGCAGCAGCAGGTGGCGAAGAGGTCGGTTTCCAGGCCGATCATGAGCTGGTTCGCCCGGGCGAGCACGACGCCGGGGTCGTGTCCTTCGGTCGCGTAGGCGCGCACGCCGCTGCGTAGCTCGCCCATGACCACAGCGGCGGCCGTGTTGTGACCCTGGACGTCCCCGATCACCATCATGACCCGGCCCTCAGGGAGCTTAATGAGGTCGTACCAGTCTCCCCCGAGTTCGATTCCGCTGGTCGCCGATGTGTACCTGCTGGTGCTCACCACTCCGGCCGGCTGGGGCAGCACGGGTGGCAGCAGTGCGTGCTGCAGGTCATCGGCCAGCGCGTGCTGAAAGTCGTGCATCTTGGTTCGTTCGACCGCTTGACCGACCGCCGTGGCCAGCGCTGTCAGCGTTCCCTGCTCGGCGACGACGTCCCTGCGCTCGACGCCGAACGCCATCGACAGGGCACCCACCGCCCTCCGCCCGGCAAGCAGTGGCAGGACCAACCAGAAGCATCCCTGGTCCGACAGCGGCTCGGGCAACCGGCCGGCTGTCTGTGTATCCCGAGGGCCGTACAGGATCAGCCGCTGTCGGTCCACCGCGTCCGTCTCCGGCCTGCGCTGCGCGAGCAGTGAGCCATTCAAGGTGCGTATGAATTCCCTTGCACAGCCCGAGCTGCATGCTACGCGGAGCCGATCTCCATCGACCAGGCTGACGACGGCAGCTGGGGCCTGGAATCCGTCCATCACGCGCTGCATGGACATCTGCACGACGTCTCGGCTGTGAACCGCCGTTGCCAGGAGCGTGGCGAGTTTGTGCAGGTGGTAGATGAGCGGAGCGGTTGATGAGGTCATGCTTTCGGCGCCCGCCCCCTCACCTTCTACGGTGACCACGTGCGGTACCAGGGGTGGAACCATCGATGTCCCATGATCGGCCAACCGGTCCAGATCGCGGGTCAGCGACGAGGCCACGACGGCCAGTCGCTCTCGTTTTGACTCAGCGATCTCGCCACCTACGGGCAGCCAGAATGCCGAGAGCGTCCCGAATCGGCGGGTCGGCGAGAAGAGCGGCGCGGCCGCGGCCTGCAGTGGGAAATATGCGTAGGCTGCCAGATCCGGGTGGCTTGTCATGATGTCCACCGAATGCGCGGTCTCCACACGGCCCGACTGCCACGCCCGTGACGACGGATAGTTGCTGTCATCCAGGGGTATACGTTCGGGCGCTCCGACTCCCGTGGCGGTCACCGCCACGACAGCAGCATGCAGATCCGGGGTGTCCGGCACTTTGAGGTAGACCGTCGCGGCCGACGCGCCCAATTCGCCGACAACGCTCTCGACCGCCGAAACCAGCAGCTGTTCTCTATCCCGCGTTGCGGGGGGAAGACGTTTCGAACCCGGCGGGACGAGCCCATACCGTTCCATCTCTTTCGCCGCCCAACTGCCGTTGGCGCTGCTACTGGCCTCATTTTACTACCGCTGTCCTGACCTGCTCTGATTCTTGTCTGACCGCGGCGCTGCTGTTCTCAGTCGGCTCGAGCACGGACATCGTGAGGAATCCTCTCGCACACCTGGCGATCCTCGACCTGCTCGGGGTGCGGCATGCTGTGCTTGCGGTGACCCACAGTGACCTCGCGGACCGAGCCCGTGCGTGCCGAAGCCGTCGAGCGCAGGGACGTCGTCGCCGAGGAGGGAACCCTGACAGCGCCGGCCACGGCAGTCGGTCAAGCGGTCGAACGAACCCAGATGCACGACGTTCAGCACGCGCTGGCCGATGACGTGCAGCCCCCACGGCGGTGTCACCCAGCGGAGCGCCCACGACGGGCTCAGCCACTGCGCGGCAGCAGCCGGCTCCCCCTCAGCCGATCTCGCGGCGGTGGTCCGCTCACGCCGTCGCACCGTGACGGCGGCGGTTCAGCATCTGGCCCCGCCGGCCTTTTCCGCCCGGTGACGTCGCCCGGTCCGGACGTCACCCCCTTCGCAGCCAGCCAGCCAGCCTGTCTGGGCAGCACTACGGCTCTGGCCGCAGACGGCCGTTCAGCCACGTAGACCGCCCAGCGTCGCCGTCGTGCTCGCCTTCCGGACTGTGCGGGCTTTCTCATGCTCGCCCGCTGCACGGAGCGCGCCGGCCGGGCGCGGCCAGCCGGGGTGCAGACGGGAGGCAGGCCGCGCCGCAGAGGCGGCGCGCGCCCGCGCCGTGCGCGGGCCTTGATCTAGGGCCTGTTGGGAAAGTGCTGGTAACAGCCAACAACGTGTGGCTCCGCCGTGCTGGTTGTCAGTGCATTCTCGTAGGCTCTCGGCGACCTGATCGAAGGGATTGCCATGGAAGACCCGACGGGCACAGCAGCGCTGGCCAAGATCCTTCCGCCGGATCTTGGCGCTGACGAGAAGATCGACTGGGTTGCCGCGGAAGCGCGGTGGGGCACGCGGCTCCCACGGGACTACATGGCCTTCATGTCCGTGTGGGGTGCTGGCTCGTTCGCGGAAGTCGGCATCCTCATGCCCCTGCCGAAGGAGTACATCCAGTGGGATCCCGGGACCTTCGAGGAGGAGACGGAGAACGCTCGCTACACCTGGGAGATGCTGGGCGGCCAGGAAGGCCTCGACATCGACCCGGACCACATCCTCGCCTGGGGTATCACCTCTGGCCCAGACATCCTCTGCTGGCTGACCACCGATCCCGACCCTGACCGGTGGCCCGTCCTGGTCTGCGGCCGCCACACCGCCGACGACTTCACCCTGTTCTCCTGCGGCATGATCGAATTCCTCCGCAAGCTGCTCCTGGACGAGTTCGACCCTTACCCACTCAGCATCGATCTCCGCGACGCATCACCGCGATACGTGCACTGGCTCGAGAAGCAACGTCGCTGGAAGGCGGGCTTGGACCGATACTCCGGTGAACCACGGCCCGCCAACCAGTAGGAGTTGTCGCGGCACTGCTGATCGCAGCCACTCGTTGATGGCTGCGATCAGCACGGTCGCGTGATACCGGACGGCGGGCTTGATGCCCCTATGGATGTCAACCGGCTGAGGCCGGGGTCGTGTTCTTCCGAGGCGAGGTAATCGTCTGATGGATCTCTCGCGCGACGTAGCGTTTCAGGCATTCGAACATTGCGGGACATGCCTTAAAGACGTGAGGCGTCCGCGATATAGAGTTCCGCACCATGTCTCGCATAGTCATCCGCGCCGGCGGTCTCGGCATACTGCTCTTCGGCCTCTTCATCGGCGGGTACGGCATGGTCACCCTCGCCAGCGCCGTGGGCCTGAGCGGAACTGGAGGCACGCTGACTGTCTCGGGCTGCCGCACGGACGCAGACGGGCGGCACGAGACCCGCCGATGTTGGGGGGAATTCAGTGCCGAGGACGGATCGGACGGGGATCCGCAGCACGAACTCGTCAGCGACGAGGCACAGCCGGGGGACCAGATCGAGGTCCGGGACAACGGCACGATCTACATGGAACGGAGCGCGGGATCGGTGACAGGCACCGTCGCCATCGATGCCCTCGCCGTCAGCTTGTCGCTGATCGGTACGCTGATCCTGATCACCGGACGCTACCCGCCCCCGAACGAGCCCGCGGAGATCCGGAGATTCACCGCGGCAGTGCATGACCTGCCGTTCGGCCGGGCCGCCCTGCGAACCTGCCTCGGTGCATTTGCCGCGGCACTGATCGGTTTCGGGCTTGACGAACTGCTCTAAAACCGGTCAATTGAGCAGCCTTGACGAAGGCGAGTGGCGCTCTGTTCAGCTGATCTACCCGCTTCGATGCCTGACCGGACTCAGAACAGCGATGCCACCTGCCGCAGCGTCAGGTTTGTGCACCAGTAGGCCGTCACCAACAACACGCAGTCCTCCAGTGGCAGCGACCACGGTCTCCCACGTCGCCCCACGTCAGCCCCCTCGCGCCGCAGCGAGGCGACCAGCCTGCCGAAGACACGCGGGCTCAGACCCGTGAAGGGGGCTATCCAGGACGGCTCCGACGTCGTGATCACTCCAACCACGCCGAGATCATCACATCGGACCCGCACTTCCTGGTGGGCCCCACAGAGATGTGCTCCGGCAACGCGGGAGACAGTAACTAAAGGGGGACCATGACTCGACCACTGCTGTTCCTGGACGTCGACGGACCCCTGAACCCATACGCGGCGAAGCCCGCGAAGCGACCCGAGGGCTACACCACGATCCGCGTTCCCCAGGAGAGTGGGGTCGGCTCGGAGCCTGGGAGGCTGCGGTCCGCCATGAGGCCGCTGCGGGTGTGGCTCAACCCCGACCACGGCACGTCACTGTTGGCGCTCGGGTACGAGCTGTGCTGGGCCACCACCTGGATGAGCGACGCGAACAGGTGGATCGGCCCCGTACTTGGCCTGCCCATATTGCCGTTCGTCGACTTCGGCGGCGCCCTGCTCCGCGAGCGTCCCGATGAGGTGCACTGGAAGTCCGAGCCGCTGGTCGCGTACGCCGATGGCCGGCCTTTCGCCTGGGTGGACGACGAGCAGGGCGACACTGATCACGCCTTCGTGGCTGCCCACCACGCGGCCCCCGCGCTTCTCCACCACGTCAATCCGCGGATCGGGATGCGGAACGACGACTTCACCACTCTCGCAGACTTCGCGGCATCCCTCGCCAGGCCCACCGGGACTGCCTGAGCGGACGCGGTCGACCGCACCACCGGTCCGGGCGTTGCGACGATCCTCAGCGTCGTTTGCGGGACAAGCCTTAGAGGGTGTCTCACGTGGCGAGTTTCGCGAGCTTCTTGTAGCAGGTCAGGGCGGCGGCCAGGCCGAGGAAGGCGAGGAAGTGCGAGCCCTTTCGTTCGTATCGGACGGTGAGGCGGCGGTAGCCGAAGAGCCAGGCGATCGACCGTTCGATCTTCCAGCGGTGCCGACCGAGGCGTTCGCCGGACTCGATGCCGGGCCGCGCGATGCGCGCGACGAGCCCGCGCTCGCGCAGCCAGGCCAGGTGTTCGGCGGAGAAGTACGCCTAATAGGCACTGCGGATTGGCAGTTGCCAGTCCTGGCAGGGGCCGGGCGAGACGTCTGGACTGTATGCAGCGCCTCGGAGTGCTTTGACAAGAGGGACGCGTGCACGGCCTCTGCCGATTCGAGCTCGGCCGCCATACCGTGCCGTGGTTCGGGCCGTTCCCAGGAACACCTCCCGATCAGCCGGAGCCGTGGAGCTCTTCACGAGAGCGAGGACCCTGGTCACTGCTGGGGCCACGGATGGCTGATGGGGTGGTGCGCCCGTGAGCGCTTCTATTAGGTCGCCGGGTGGTCCTGCTGCGGCCCGACACGGACGGACCGGGAAAGCCCGAAAGGAGCGCGCGGTGCACGTGACCTGTGGAATCGACTGGGCTGAGGATCACCACGACGTTGCCGTGGTCGACCGGGTTCGGCCCGGTCAACGATCCCCCGTTACCGTTTCCAGGGCCCCGCAATGGGGTTCCCGGTCTCCGGGCCCGGTATGACTTGGTCCCCTTGTCGGCATGATCGAAAAGGTGGTGTCACCGGGCCGGGAGGCATTGGCAGACCGCTGATCAGGGGCATGACCGCTCGCATCCGTCCTGGGTGGGGCAGGCCTTCGTAACGTGGATGCCGGCACGCTGATGCCGTAGGTGAGGCCGGGAAGGATCTGCTGGGGAGGGGTATGTGAACGACATGAGCGAGGTCCAGTCCACCTCGCCCCGGGCCCCGAGTTCGTCCAGCACCGCCCGGTGCAGCCGACGCCACAGGCCGGCCTCGGTCCATACGGTGAAGCGGCGATGCGCGGTGGCGGGCGACGTGCCGAACGTCGGCGGCAGATGCCGCCAGGCACAGCCGCTGGTCAGCGCGTGCACCACTGCCGTGAACACGGCCCGCTCGTCACACGGAGCGGTCCCACCACCTTGCGGACGAGCAGCGAACGACGGCAGCAACGGGGCGGCCCGCTCCCAGCGTGCATCAGGAACCAGATGCTTCGATAGATCAACACCCACGACCGGCATCATGCGCACGAACATCAAGTCACGTGAGACAACCTCTAAGCCTTGATTGGTGCGGCCGTCCTGGCGGCCTGCTCGATCTTCGCGCAGTAGGCTGCACGGGCTTCCTCGTCGATCTGCTTCTCGTGTTCGGCGCGCAACCCGGTCCGGCCGTCGAGGCCCTCGCGCAGGATATCGGCGTGCCCGGCATGCCGGATGGACTCGCCGAGGACATGGACCATGACGGCGAACAGGTTCGTGTTGAG
>NZ_JAYWVC010000129.1:0-23772 GCF_036281785.1 Streptomyces chiangmaiensis
TCGAACGGCTGTCTGTCCAAAAAATATCCATGGATTCCGGCCTGCTGTCGGAAATACCGGCCCGCTGCAATAGAGTCGGTTGAACACGCGTCAATCGACGACGTTTCGCGGTGATTAAGGCGGAGGTCGGACATGCGTATTCCGGCGCACTCGGTATGCACGGCGATCCGAGACGACATCGTCGCCGGGGTCCACGAGCGCGGCAGTCGGCTCACCGAGGAGCTTCTCGCGCGCCGGTACGGAGTCTCCCGCGTCCCCGTGCGCGAGGCCCTGCGGACGCTGGAGGCCGAGGGCTTCGTCGTCACCCGCAGGCACGCCGGCGCGTGCGTGGCGGAACCCACCGAGCAGGAGGCCGCGGACCTGCTCGACATGCGGATGCTGCTCGAGCCGCTGGGGGCCGCGCGGGCCGCCCAGCGCCGCACCGAGGCCCATCTCAAGGTGCTGCGCGGTCTGGTCAGGCTCGGCCAGGAGCGGGCCAGGACGGGCAGCAGCGAGGATCTGCGCTCTCTGGGCGGCTGGTTCCACGAGACGCTTGCGCAGGCCTGCGGAAGTCCCGCGCTGACGTCCACGCTTGCCCGGTTGCGGCACAAGATCGCCTGGATGTACACGGTCGAGGCGCCGGCCAGTCCCGTGGAGTCCTGGGCGGAGCACGGCGGCATCGTGGACGCCGTCGCGCGCGGGGACGGTGAGCGGGCGCGGGCGATCACGGCGCTGCACACCGAGCGCGCGACCGCCGCGCACCGGCTGCGCATTCCCGGCGCCGCGGACCGTGTGAGGACTTCGCAACACGTCGTAAACATGTCTGGGCTGCGGCATTAACACAGGCGCCGTATACAAAGAGGGATATCGAGCGAGGCCTGTTTTCTGCTGCCCTTGTTCTCGTGGGCGCCGGAAAATTAGTGCGTACGATTTTCGTGTGCCGGCTTCTTTTGTTGCGGGCCTCGGAATTCCCCGTACGCGGGTCGACGCGTGCTCGCGACGTGCGAGAAGTCCGCGCGCCCCGGGGCTCACCGGCGAGGCGCGGCGTGCGTGTTCCGCCCGTGGAGGCCCGGGCGTGTGCGCTGTGTGATCGTCGTACGGACGTGGAGTGCGACCGGTCTCCGTCGACGGTCCGGGAACACGGCGAGCCGCGTCCGCCGTGGAGGCCGACGCGGCTCCGCCGTGGGGTGGTGCCCGAAGGGTCAGACGGTCTCGGGGAGCTCCTCGAGACCCTCCGCGACCAGCTTGGCCAGGCGGTCCAGCGCGGCATCCGCACCCTCCGCGTCGGTGGCGAGGACGATCTCCTCGCCACCCTGGGCGCCCAGGCCGAGGACGGCGAGCATGGACCTGGCGTTGACGGGGTTGCTGCCCGCCTTGGCGATGGTCACGGGGATCCCGGAGGCCGTGGCTGCCCGGACGAAGAGGGAGGCGGGGCGGGCGTGGAGGCCCTCGGCCCAGCCGACGTTGACGCGGCGCTCAGCCATGTGATGCTGCCCTTCAGGTGCTTCAGGTTGTCTAGACCAGTGTTCCACAGGTGAAGCGTGCCCAGGAAGGGGCGACGGTCGGTCCCCCACGAGCCCGGCTCGGTTCCCTCGGGCTGCCTCGCGCCGATGCCGGACGCGAGCCTTACTCTGGGGCCCATGCAGACCGCGTCGGACCGGCACGAGTACCCCGCCCACTGGGAGGCCGACGTGGTGCTGCGCGACGGCGGCACCGCGCGCATCCGGCCCATCACCATTGATGACGCCGAGCGCCTCGTGAGCTTCTACGAGCTGGTCTCGGACGAGTCGAAGTACTACCGCTTCTTCGCGCCGTACCCTCGCCTGTCCGCCAAGGACGTCCACCGCTTCACGCACCACGACTTCGTGGACCGGGTGGGACTCGCGGCCACGATCGGCGGCGAGTTCATCGCCACCGTACGCTACGACCGCATCGGTGCCGACGGGATGCCCGCCTCCTCGCCCGCCGACGAGGCCGAGGTCGCCTTCCTGGTGCAGGACGCCCACCAGGGACGGGGCGTCGCGTCGGCCCTCCTCGAACACATCGCCGCCGTGGCCCGGGAGCGCGGCATCCGCAGGTTCGCCGCGGAGGTGCTGCCCGCCAACAACAAGATGATCAAGGTGTTCACGGACGCCGGGTACCGGCAGAAGCGGAGCTTCGAGGACGGCGTCGTACGCCTGGAATTCGATCTGGAGCCCACCGACCGGTCGCTTGCGGTGCAGCGCGCGCGGGAGCAGCGCGCCGAGGCCCGGTCCGTGCAGCGGCTGCTCGCGCCCGGGTCCGTCGCCGTGATCGGCACGGGCCGGACGACCGGGGGCGTGGGCCGCGGTGTTCTGGACAACCTGAGGACCAGCGGGTTCACCGGCCGCCTGTACGCGGTGAACAGGGCGTTTCCCGAGGGACAGAAGGATCTCGACGGGGTGCCCGCCCACCGCTCCATACGTGACATCGCCGAGCCGGTCGACCTTGCCGTCGTCGCGGTCCCCGCCGAGCGTGTCCCCGAGGTCGTCGCCGAGTGCGGTGAGCATGGGGTACAGGGACTCGTGGTCATCTCCGCGGGATACGCCGAGAGCGGCCCCGACGGGCGCGAGCGGCAGCGGGAGCTGGTGCGGCAGGCGCGCTCGTACGGCATGCGGATCATCGGGCCGAACACCTTCGGGATCATCAACACCTCACCGCAGATCCGGCTGAACGCGTCCCTCGCGCCCGAGATGCCGCGTCCCGGGCGCATCGGCCTGTTCGCGCAGTCCGGTGCCATCGGGATCGCCCTGCTGTCGCGGCTGCACCGGCGCGGCGGAGGCGTCACGGGGGTCACCGGAGTGTCGACCTTCGTCTCCTCCGGCAACCGGGCGGACGTGTCGGGCAACGACGTCCTCCAGTACTGGTACGAGGACCCGGACACCGACGTCGCCCTGATGTATCTGGAGAGCATCGGCAACCCGCGTAAGTTCAACCGGCTCGCGCGGCGCACGGCGGCGGCCAAGCCACTGGTCGTGGTGCAGGGCGCCCGGCACGGAGGCGCCCCACAGGGGCATGCCGTGCGGGCCACGCGGCTGCCGCACGCCACCGTGTCCGCGCTGCTGCGGCAGGCCGGCGTCATCCGGGTGGACACCATCACGGAGCTGGTGGACGCGGGACTGCTGCTGGCCAGGCAGCCGCTGCCCGCCGGCCCGCGGGTGGCGATCCTCGGCAACTCCGAATCGCTGGGACTGCTGACCTACGACGCCTGTCTGGCCGAGGGGCTGCGCCCGTTGCAGCCGCTCGACCTGACGACGGCGGCCTCGGCCGAGGACTTCCACCGGGCGCTGGCCGCGGCGCTCGCCGACGACGCGTGCGACGCCGTCGTGGTGACCGCGATCCCGGCGCTCGGCGAGACCTCGCCCGGGGACGCCGCCCTGGCGCAGGCGCTGCGTTCCGCGGCGGCCTCGGCCCCCGCCAAACCGGTGCTCGTGGTGCATGTGGAGCTGGGCGGGATAGCGGCGGCGCTGTCCGCGGCCACCAGCACGTCACCGCAGGCGCAGCGCGGCGATCTCCCGCGTCCGGCGGAGCCGCCTCCCATCGCCGTGGAGGCTCCGGAGGAGGCCCGCCTCATCCCGGCCTACCCCGCCGCCGAACGCGCCGTCCGGGCCCTCGCCGAGGCCGTCAAGTACGCCCAGTGGCGGCGGGAGGCCGCCGACCCCGGCAAGGTGCCCGAGTACGACGACGTCGACGAGAAGGGCGCCGCCGAGCTGATCCAGGCGCTGCTCGCGCGTGGGGAGGGGCTGACGCTCGGCAGCGAGGAGACCTGCGTCCTGCTCGCGCGGTACGGCATCCATGTGCACAGGGCGCTGCCCGCGCCCACGCCCGAGGTGGCCGTGGCGGCCGCCCGGGAGATTGGCTACCCGGTGGCGCTGAAGGCCACCGCCCCGCACCTGCGGCACCGCGCCGACCTCGGCGGCGTGCGTCTGGACCTGGCCGACGAGGAGCAACTGCGGCGAGCCTACGACGAGCTGACCGAACTGTTCGGCCGGCCACAGGAGCTGCGGCCGGTGGTCCAGGGCATGGCGCCACGGGGCGTCGACACCCTCGTACGGGCCGTCATCGACCCGGCGGCCGGTGCCGTGCTCTCGTTCGGGCTTGCCGGGGCCGCCTCGCAACTTCTGGGCGACACCGCGCACCGGCTGGTTCCGGTCACCGATCGCGATGCCGCCGCGCTGGTCCGGTCGATCCGGACCGCACCGCTCCTGTTCGGCTGGCGGGGTTCCGCCCCCGTGGACACGCCCGCTCTCGAAGAACTGATGCTCCGCGTGTCGCGGCTGGTCGACGACCACCCGGAGGTCGTCGCCGTCACGCTGGAGCCCGTGGTCGTCGCCACGCGCGGACTGAGTGTGCTCGGCGCCACCGTGCGGCTCGCGCCCCCGCCCGCCCGGGACGATCTCGGCCCGAGGACACTGCCGGTGTACTGAGCGGCGGCAAGCGGTGCCTCGCAGTCAGTGCGCCCCCGTAGGATGGACGTCATGGCCAAGACCAGTACGACGACCCAGGGGCTGCGGGCGGCGATCGAGCGCAGCGGCTACTACCCGGCTCTCGTGGCCGAGGCGGTGGAAGCGGCGGTGGGCGGTGAGCCCATCCGGTCGTACCTGGTTCATCAGGAGACCACGTTCGACGCGAACGAGGTGCGCCGCCATGTGACCGTGCTGGTCCTCACCGGCCACCGTTTCATCGTCAGCCACACCGACGAGCAGGCCGCCGACGACACCTCCCCGACGCCGTACGCGACGACGTCCACGGAATCGGTGAAGCTCGGCCGGATCTCGTCGGTCGTCGTCAGCCGAGTGGTCGCCAATCCGGAGTCGTACACGCCCGGCACGCTCCCCCGCGAGGTCGTCCTCACCATCGGGTGGGGCGCCGTCTCACGCATCGACCTGGAACCCGCCGCCTGCGGCGACCCCAACTGTGAGGCCGACCACGGCTACACCGGCAACTCGACGGCGGACGACCTCAGCCTGCGTGTGAGCGAGACCGGGGACGGCCCGGAGACGGTGCGCCAGGCGCTCGCCTTCGCTCAGTCCCTCTCCGAGGCGACCGCGGACCTCGCTCGCTGATGGCACTGACCACCTGGGACGACCACCCGGAGCCGCTCGCCGCCGGTTCCGCGCCGCTTCCCGAGTACGGCACCGGCTCACTGGCCGACCTCCTGCCCACCTTGGCCGCGGGCATGGGAGTCCCGGGCCGGACCGCCGCCATATCCGAGCTGGCCGCCGCCGACCGCAACTGCGTGTTCCTGATCGACGGCCTCGGCTGGGAGCAGCTGAAAGCGCACCCCGACGACGCCCCCTTCCTGACCTCGCTCCTGGCGTCCTCGCGGGGCGGCACGGGCCGGCCGATCACAGCGGGCTACCCGGCGACCACCGCGACCTCGCTCGCCTCGGTCGGAACCGGGCTGCCGCCCGGGGCGCACGGTCTGCCCGGTTACACCGCACGCAACCCCGAGACCGGCGAGCTGATGAACCAGCTGCGCTGGCAGCCCTGGACCTCGCCGCGCCTCTGGCAGCCGTACCCCACGGTCTTCCAGCTGGCCCACGAGGCGGGCGTGCACACCGCCCAGGTCTCCTCCCCGGCCTTCGAGAGCACCCCGCTGACCAAGATCGCGCTCAGCGGCGGCACGTTCCTCGGGCGGCTGACGGGCGAGGAACGCATGGACCTGGCGGCGGAGCAACTCGCGGCGGGCGACCGGGCGTTGGTCTACACGTACTACGCGGAGCTCGACGGTGCCGGACACCGCTTCGGCGTCGACTCGGACGCCTGGCGGGGCCAGCTCATGTACGTCGACCGGCTTGTCCAGCGGCTGGCCGAGCAGCTGCCGCCGCGCACCGCTCTGTACGTCACCGCCGACCACGGCATGATCGACATCCCCTTCGACGAGCGGCACCGCATCGACTTCGACGAGGACTGGGAGCTGCGCGCCGGAGTCGTCCTGCTGGGCGGCGAGGGCCGCGCCCGTCATGTCTACGCCGTGCCGGGCGCCGAGAACGACGTGCTCACCTGCTGGCGCGAGGTGCTTGGCGAGCGGTTCTGGGTGGCCTCGCGGGACGAGGCGATCGCGGCGGGCTGGTTCGGTCCGCACGTCGACGAACGGGTGTACCTGCGCATCGGTGACGTGGTCGCGGCGGCCCACGACGACGTGCTCATCATCGCGTCCGAGCGGGAGCCGAAGGAGTCGGCGATGGTCGGCAACCACGGCTCGATGACGGCCGTGGAACAGCTGGTGCCCTTGCTCGAAGTCCGTACCTGAGCCCGGCGCACGTCCCGGTGCCCCGTACGCTTCCTAAGATCCGCACGCCCTGAGCCCTGACCCGGAAGGTCCTCATCCCCCCATGCCCGAGCTGGTGTTCTTCTCCGGAACGATGGACTGCGGGAAGTCGACGCTGGCTCTCCAGATCGAGCACAACCGTTCGGCACGAGGGCTGCAGGGCATCATCTTCACGCGCGACGACCGGGCCGGCGAGGGCAAGCTCTCCTCGCGGCTGGGCCTGGTCAGGGACGCGGTGGAGGTGGCGGACGGGCAGGATCTGTACGTGTATGTCGTGGACCAGCTCTCGCAGGGCGGGCGCGCCGACTATGTGATCGCGGACGAGGCGCAGTTCCTCGTGCCGGAGCAGATCGACCAACTGGCCCGCGTGGTCGACGATCTGGGCCTCGACGTCTATGCCTTCGGTATCACGACCGACTTCCGCAGCAAGCTCTTCCCCGGTTCGCAACGCCTGGTGGAGCTGGCCGACCGCGTCGAGGTCCTCCAGGTGGAGGCCCTGTGCTGGTGCGGCGCCCGTGCCACGCACAACGCCCGCACGGTCGGCGGAGAGATGGTGGTCGAGGGCGCCCAGGTGGTCGTGGGGGACGTGAACCACTCCGCGGACGAGATCGGTTACGAGGTGCTGTGCCGTCGTCACCACCGCCGCCGTATGACGGCCGCCTCCGCCCGCGCGGCGGCGCTGTCCCCGGACGTCCTGCCCGTGGCGTCCACCTGACGCCTCACCGGTTCACCCGATGGTTCAGCCGAGCGGGCTGACCACCGAGAACGTCGCGCCCTCGGGGTCCGCGACCGTGATCATGCGGCCCAGGGCCGTGTTGCACTGGGCGCGCACGACGTGGCCGCCCAGCTCGACGACCCGGTCGGCCGTCTTGTCCGCGTCCGTGACCTGGAAATACGTCATCCAGTGCGCTCCCCGGTCCCGGGGCAGGTCGTGCCCCACGCCATGGATGCCGGCGACGGGACGGCCCTCGATATGGAGGGTGACGTAGTCGAAGTCGGGGGAGACGACCGGCTCCTCGGCGTAGCCGAAGACCGTCCGGTAGAACGTGGCGACGCTCGCCGTGTCATAGGTGAGCAGCTCGTTCCAGACCGGGGTGCCGGGGACACCCGTCAGACCCGTGCCGAGATGGTCGGCCGCCTGCCAGATGCCGAAGACCGCGCCCATCGGGTCACAGGCGATCGCCAGCCTGCCGGCCTCGGCCGCGTCCAGGGGGCCGACGCCCACGGTCCCGCCGCAGCTGCGCACCTGCTCGGCCGTCGCGTCCACGTCGTCCGAACCGAGGTACGGCGTCCAGGCGATCGGCAGATGTCGGTCCAGCGGCAGCTGGCCGATGCCGGCCACCTCGTAGCCGTTCAGTACGGCCCGCACGTACGGTCCCAGCGGCTGTGGCCCGGGCTGGAACTCCCAGCCGAACAGCGCTCGGTAGAACTCCTGGGTCGCGGCCATCCCGTGCACCATCAGACTCACCCAGCACGGTGTGCCGGGTGCGTGCCTCTCGTGCGTCGTGCTGGTCAGGCCCGTCGACCCCCGTGCCTCGGTCATGGTCACTCTCTCCTCGGCCCCTTGTGGCGGCCGTTCAGCCTCCGCCTGCGTGTACATGCACGGCGCACGCGCATGTGCACGATCCGTGCCGATGCCCGCACCACCGGTCGCATCCTGCGCTCCGGCCGCGTCGTGTCGCGGCGCCGTACGGTCGGAGGATGCCCGGAATAGGGTTTCTCGTCCGTTTCAGCGTGATTACCGTGTGCTGACCATCGGCTGTACAGCATGTGCCCGATCCCGTACACCGGGTGATCGGACCTGTCCGGCGGAGCAGGGTAGCCGGACCTCGGCGACTCGGCCACCCCGTGCGCAAGGATGGGGGCCATGAAGGCCATCATCTCCGCATCCGAACTCGCGAGCGACTTGGCGGGACCGCGGCCGCCGACGCTCCTGGACATCCGCTGGCAGCTGACCGCGGCGGCAGCGGCCGGCGCTCCTCCCTTCGACGGGCGTGCCGCCCATGCCTCCGGGCACATTCCGGGCGCCGTGTTCGTGGATCTGGACGCCGATCTCGCGGGTCCGCCCGGACCCGCGGGGCGGCATCCACTGCCCGCCACGGAGCATTTCGGTGCGGCGATGCGGGCCGCCGGCGTCTCCTCGGACGAGCCGGTCGTGGTGTACGACGGCAGTCAGGGCTGGGCAGCCGCTCGGGCCTGGTGGATGCTGCGCTGGACGGGGCACCCGGATGTACGCGTGCTCGACGGCGGACTGGCCGTCTGGGAGGGACCGCTGGCCACGGGGACCGAGGAGCCCGTCCCCGGCGACTTCCGGCCCGTACCGGGTGCGCTCCCGCTCCTGGACGCCGACGGCGCCGCCGCGCTCGCCCGGACGGGGTTGCTCCTGGACGCACGGGCCGGTGATCGCTATCGGGGCGAGGTCGAGCCGATCGACCGCGTGGGCGGCCATATCCCCGGCGCGGTGTCGGCGCCGACGGCGGAGAACGTGACCGAAGCCGGCCTCTTCCGGTCCGCCGTCGAACTCGCCGACCGCTTCACGTCGCTGGGCGTCACGGAGGGCACCGAGGTCGGTGTCTACTGCGGATCGGGCGTCTCTGCCGCGCACGAGGTGCTGGCGCTCACGATCGCGGGTATCCGGGCCGCCCTGTACCCGGGGTCGTGGTCGGAGTGGTCCGCGCACGACAGCCGTCCGGTCGCGGTGGGCGCCGACCCGCAGTGAACACCAGGACGGGGTCCACGCCGTCGCGTGGACCCCGCCCTCGTCCGTCCGGCTACTCCTGCTTCTTGCGCCGCGTTCCGAACACGATCTCGTCCCAGCTCGGGACGGCCGCCCTGCGACCGGGGCGGACGCCGTCCGCCTCCGCCTGGCGGTCCGTCGCGCCGATCAGACGGTCGCGGTGGCTGCCCACCGTGCGCGGCATGAGGACGTCCGCGTAGGCGGAACCGGCCGAGGCCGCGGGAGCGGGGGGCTCCTCCGCCGCGGGCTCCTGGGCGGGTTCCTGCTGCGGTTCCGCCGGGCGCTCGGGCACCACCAGGTCGCCGCGGAAGCTCGGCACCGCCTCGAGGAGGCTGGTGAGCGAGTCCCGTTCTCCGGTGCTCTCCTCCGCGGGCTCGGACGACTGCGCCGGAAGGACAGGGCGCTCCGCCTGGCGTTCGAGGGCACGGTCCATCCGGCCCTCACGCGGCAGACGGGCGATCCTCGGCACGAAGGGATGACTCGGCTCGGGCGCCGCGAGATCGTCGGACTCGCCGATCAGCGAACGCGCCTCGTCGTCGACGGCCTGGACGAGCCGCCGGGGCGGATCGTACGTCCAACTGGCCGAGTGCGTCTCACCCGCGACGCGGTAGACGAGCAGCACCTCCCAGGTGCCGTCGTCGCGGCGCCAGGAGTCCCACTGGACGGTGTCCTTCTGGGCGCCGCGGAGCAGCAACCGCTCCTGGACCGCCTCACCGAGCTGGGGACCGGTGTTCTCGCCGGGCCGGCGCACGGGCGTCTTGCGGGCCCGCTCGGCCATGAAGGCACGCTCGGCGAGGACAGGCCCCTCGAAGCGGCGGACGCGGTCGACGGGGATCCCGGCGAGCTGCGCCACCTCCTCGGC
Organism: Streptomyces chiangmaiensis; assembly: GCF_036281785.1. Lineage (NCBI taxonomy): Bacteria > Bacillati > Actinomycetota > Actinomycetes > Kitasatosporales > Streptomycetaceae > Streptomyces > Streptomyces chiangmaiensis. The sequence goes on from NZ_JAYWVC010000129.1 coordinate 9,871, forward strand.
GGACGCACCGGCACGTATCCGCGCCTGGATGTCTCGGGGGCGAAGATGACTCTCCACCTCGATCTCGATCTGGCCGAGGCGGGGACGGTCGCCGCGCACGGCGGCGCGGAGTCGTTCGTCGATCGGAAGCGTGTACTCCGTGCTGTCCGCAGCCTTCAGCACCAGCCGTGTGCCGTCATTGGAGACGGCCACGACACGCAGTTCGGGCATGGGGACCTCCCGGGTGGTGCCTGCCGACGTCACGTGCGTCGCTGCTTCCGCTAGTCGAGTGTGGCCTGCCCGGGTGCAGCCTGCCACAACCTTGCCGAGTTGCCCGGCGTGTCGGGCACGGGCCCTGGATCGCCGTTATGGCACGGTTACCTATTCGCAACGCTAAGTGACGAACTCCGTCACCCTGTGCAACTAGCCCCCTCCCGGCGGTCCAGCAAGGCCCCGGACGCCCTGGCGGGAGACCGGACCCAGGGCTCGCAACAGTACTCCATTCGGGCCACGTCCGTGGATCGGCACGCCGCCCAACTTCTGGCAAGGGGTGCAAGTTGGTCGCCCGTTGTGCCGTTTTCGTGCCCGTCAAACGTGGTTCAGCTCATCCAATTGCCGGAATCGGAACTAATAGTTTCGGACGTGCGTCCTTCATTTCATGCGGTCGGGCGACGGATGCCGGTGCGGTGCGGACGGGGGAAGGGGAGTGGGCGGGGAAGAGAAAGAACCGGCCGGATGTGAGCGATCCTCAAGTCGCCGTCGTAGGCCCTGCTAGGCCCCCAGCACCCGGCGCAGATAGTCGTTCCCGAAACGCCGGTCCGGGTCGAGGCGGTCCCTCAAGGCGGTGAACTCCCCGAAGCGCGGATAGGCCTCGGCGAAGTACTCCGCGTTCCGCGTGTGCACCTTGCCCCAGTGCGGGCGCCCCCCGTGGGCCGTGAATATTTGCTCGGCCGCGGTGAAGTACGCCTGATAAGGCGTACCGCGGAACATGTGTATGGCGATGTACGCGCTGTCCCTCCCGGACGCCGTGGAGAGGGCGATGTCGTCGGCCGGTGCGGTGCGGACCTCGACGGGAAAGCTCACCCGAAGGGTTGAACGGTCGACCATGGCCTTCAGTTCACGCAGCGTCTCCGTCAGGGCCTCCCTGGGGACGGCGTACTCCATCTCCACGAACCGCACCCGGCGCGGTGACGTGAAGACCTTGTAGGGGATGTCGGTGTATGTACGGGCCGACAGAGCGTGACTGGAGACGCGGGCGATCGCCGGGATGGCGGCGGGTACGGCGCGGCCGACCCAGTTGGCCGCCTTGAAGACGCCGTTGGAGAGGAACTCGTCCTCGAACCAGCCGCTCAGCTGCCCGACCGGCTTCTCGGGGCCGGCGCTGCGATTGTTGCGCTTGGTATTGGTGTTGCCCGTGTGCGGGAACCAGTAGAACTCGAAGTGCTCGTTCTCGGCGCACAGTTCGTCGAACTCGGCGAGGACCCTGCCCAAGGGCATCGGCTCCTCGCGGGCGGTGAGGAGGAAGACCGGCTCCACCGCGAAGGTGATCGCCGTGATGATCCCCAGGGCGCCGAGGCCGATGCGCGCGGCGGCGAAGACGTCCGCGTTCTCCTTCTCGGAACAGGTCAGCACCGAGCCGTCCGCCGTCACCAGTTCCAGCGCCTTGATCTGGGCGGCGAGGGAGGCCGAGTCGCGACCGGTGCCGTGCGTGCCCGTGCTGGTGGCGCCGGAGACGGTCTGCTCCATGATGTCGCCCATGTTCGTGAGGGACAGACCCTCGCGCGCCAGGGCGAGGTTCAGCCTCTTGAGCGGCGTACCCGCCTCTACGGTGACGGTGCCTGCCGCACGGTCGATCCGGCGGACACCTGCCAGCAGTTGAGGGCGGATCAACAGGCCGTCGGTCGCCGCGGCGGCGGTGAAGGAGTGTCCGGTGCCGACGGCCTTCACCCTCAGCCCGTCCTCGGCCGCCTTCCGCACGGCGGTGGAGAGCTCCTCCACCGAGGCGGGGGTGACCTCTCGTGCGGGGCGGGCGGTGACGTTCCCCGCCCAGTTACGCCACGTGCCGCTCTTCCCGCTCACTGTGGTGCTCATGCGACCCTCCCCGCTGCGGAACCGGCCTGCCCAGCCGGCGATACCCGAGGAAACCGACCGCGACCGCGACGGCCCCGGACAGCGCCGGAACCTCGTACCCGGTCTCCGCTCCGGCGGTATCGATCACCTGGCCGGCCAGGGAGGAGCCGATCGCGACGCCGACCGCGAGCCCGGTGGACACCCAGGTCATCCCCTCGGTCAAGTGCGCGCGTGGTACGTGCCGTTCGATGAGGGCCATCGTCGTGATCATGGTGGGTGCGATGGACAGGCCCGCAACGAACAGCGCCACGGCCAGAGACGGCAAGTTTCCGACCAGTTGGAGGGGGATCATACTCACGGCCATGGCGCATATGCCCAGCAGCCATCTGCGTTCCGGCGCACCGGTGAAGCGCAGCAGCCCGAAGACCAGGCCGGCGACACAGGAACCCGCCGCGTACAGCGCCAGGACGATGCTCGCGGCCGCCTTGTGACCCAGCTCGTCGGCGAAGGCGACGGTCACCACGTCGACCGCGCCGAAGATGGCTCCGGTCGCCGTGAACGTGGCCACCAGAACCTGAAGGCCGGGTGAGCGCAGCGCAGATCCGCCGGTGTTCCGCTCCCGCGGGTGCGGCGCGGGTTCGGTGGCGCGCTGAGCGGTCAGCCAGAAGACACCGGCCGCCAGGAAGCACGCGGCGAGCAGGGGCCCGGCCTCCGGGAACCAGCTCGTGGACAGCCCGATCGAGATGATGGGCCCGAAGATGAAGCAGACCTCGTCCACCACCGACTCGAACGAGTAGGCGGTGTGCAGCTGCGGGGTGCCTCCGTACAGGGCCGCCCAGCGCGCCCTGATCATGGCGCCGAGGCTCGGCACCGCGCCGATGCCCGCGGCGCACACGAACAGCACCCAGTCCGGCCAGGTGAAGTGTGCGGCCACCAGCAGCCCGGCTGCCGCGGCCAAGGCGACGAGCGTCGCCGGGCGCAGCACCCTTCGCTGCCCGTGCCGGTCCACCAGGCGCGAGATCTGCGGCCCGACCGCGGCCGCGGACAGGGCGATGGTGGCGGAGAGCGCGCCCGCGAGCCCGTAGCGCCCGGTGAGCTGCGAGATCATCGTCACCACGCCGATGCCCATCATCGACAGTGGCATCCGGCCCACGAAGCCGGCGGCGGAGAAGCCCTTGGAGCCGGGGGCGGCGAAAAGGGCGCGATAGGGGCTGGGCACGGGTTCTCCGATGCATCCGGTAAGGCGTGTAATACGAGCATGTGCCTTACGAGCTAGGCAACCCTAACGTATGCCGGGTGGTAGGTCCGCCCCCGTGTTCGGACAGGCCGGGTGGAGTCGGATGGCGCACGGCCGGGTGGCGGGGGAGTCGTCCGAGCCGCGTGGCAGGATCGTAGACATGCCCGATGCACTAGATGCCAGCCCGTACGACGCCTTGCTGCTCCTCTCGTTCGGTGGCCCGGAAGGGCCGGACGACGTGGTCCCGTTCCTGGAGAACGTCACGAGGGGCCGGGGCATCCCCAAGGAGCGCCTGAAGGAGGTGGGGCAGCACTACTTCCTCTTCGGCGGGGTCAGCCCCATCAACGGCCAGAACCGCGCGCTCCTCGACGCCCTGCGCAAGGACTTCGCCGACCACGGTCTGGGCCTGCCGGTCTACTGGGGCAACCGCAACTGGGCGCCCTATGTGACGGACACCCTGCGCGAGATGATCGCGGACGGGCACCGCCGCATCCTGGTCCTCGCCACCAGCGCCTACGCCTCCTACTCGGGTTGCCGTCAGTACCGCGAGGACCTGGCGGGTGCTCTTGCCACCCTGGAGGCGGAGGGCCGTCGGCTGCCGCGGATCGACAAACTGCGGCACTACTTCAATCACCCCGGTTTCGTGGAGCCGATGATCGAGGGCGTCCTGAAGTCCCTGGCCGACCTCCCCGAGGACGTCCGGGCCGGTGCGCACATCGCCTTCACCACGCACTCCATCCCCGACTCCGCGGCGGACACCTCCGGCCCGGCCGAGGGTCACGGAGAGGGCGGGGCGTACGTACGCCAGCACCTGGACGTGACCCGGCTGATCGCGGACGCCGTGCGCGAGCGGACCGGTGTCGACCACCCCTGGCGGCTCGTCTACCAGTCGCGCTCGGGCGCCCCGCACATCCCGTGGCTGGAGCCTGACATCTGCGACCACCTGGAGGAGCTGCACGGCGCCGGTGTCCCGGCAGTCGTGATGGCGCCCATCGGGTTCGTCTCGGACCACATGGAAGTGCTGTACGACCTCGACACGGAGGCGAAGGCCAAGGCGGAGGAACTGGGGCTGCCGGTGCGCCGCTCGGCGACCGTCGGGGCCGACCCCCGGTTCGCCGCCGCCGTCCGTGAGCTGATCGTCGAACGGGCCGCGACTGAGCGCGGGCAGCAGGTGACGCCCTGCGCCCTCGGCACGCTCGGCCCCAGCCACCATGTCTGTCCGGTGGGGTGCTGCCCCGCCCGTGCCCCGCGTCCCGCCGCCGCGGGCGCCGACAGCCCGTACGTGTGAGGAGCACCGTGACCGAGCAGCTCCGGTCGTCCGACCGGCTGAAGACCGAACTCCTGGAGATCGCGCTGGAGGCCGTCACCCGGGCGGGCTCCTTCCTGCGCGACGGGCGGCCCGAGGACCTGGGCGTGGCCGCCACCAAGTCCAGCGCCATCGATGTCGTCACCGAGATGGACATCGCCGCCGAGAAGCTGATCACCGGGCTGATCTCCGATCGCCGCCCGGACGACGGTCTGCTCGGCGAGGAGGGGGCCAGCGTCGAGGGCAGCAGCGGTGTCGAATGGGTGATCGACCCCATCGACGGCACGGTCAACTACCTGTATGGGCTGCCCAGTTGGGCGATCTCCATCGCGGCCCGCAAGGACGGGGAGACCCTCGTCGGGGTGGTGCACGCACCGATGCGCGGAGAGATCTTCCGGGCGGTCCTGGGAGAGGGCGCGTTCGTGAACGACCGCCCCGCGCGTGTGCGCCCCGCGCCGGAACTGGGCCTCGCCCTGGTGAGCACCGGCTTCGGGTATCTCGCCGAGCGCAAGGCCCAGCAGGCCGAGGTGGCCCGGCGGCTGATCCCCGAGGTGCGGGACATCCGCCGAGGCGGCTCCGCCGCGATCGACCTGTGCGACGTGGCGGCCGGCCGCTTGGACGCGTACTACGAAAGAGGGCTGAACCCCTGGGACTACGCGGCGGGTGACCTGATCGCCCGCGAGGCGGGCGCCCTGACCGGCGGCCGCCCCGGTGAGCCGCTCTCCCCGGCGCTCACGGTCGCGGCCGCACCGGGCCTCTTCGAGCAGCTCCAGGCCAGGCTGGACGAACTGGGGGCCTGGCACGACTGAGGCGCCGGTCGTGGACCGGATCCCGAAACCTCTGCGGCGCCACCCGATCGGCCGCAGCGCTGGGGGCCGTACGGGGCAGGCGCGGCCGGCGCACCGGGTACGGACCGCCCGCGCCGCAGGCGGCCGACCGGGTGAGCCGGGCGTATCCGAGGACGGCCGGTGGGTTCCGCCGCACGGGTGAGCCGTGTCCGTCGTCCCGCAGGGCCGTCGTGGCCGAGCCGGTCCGAGGCCGGAGGCGGCACGGCCGAGGTGCACGGACCACGGCGATGGGCGGCCCTCGGCGTGCCCGCACCATCGCAGAACACGGAGCGGGCCCCGGCCGGGATCTGCCGGGGCCCGCTCCGTGCGAGCTGATCAGACGCGTGTCGCGCCGACTTCCACACCGTGCTCGGCGGCAAGGCGGTGCAGGTCGTCGAGCTCCGACTGCTCGACCTCCACGAGGAAGTCGTCGCCGGATTCACGGGCCCGCGTCAGGTCGGACTCGGTAGCCCGTATGCGCTGCAGAAGTCCTGCGGTGAATGCGTCCATGCTGCGCCCCCTCGTCCTGGGTCGTGGGTCGGTGGCACGGGGGTGTGCCCTTCGGAAGGGGCGATCACGTCTTCTGGGTGCCCAGCGCTGCCCCGGCTGGGCGGCGACGGTGCCGGACACCCACGCCCGCTCTACGGGAAGCGTCGAGCAGCCGACCACATGGTGGTGAGCCACATGCAGAGCGTGATCGCGGGGTGTAAAGCCGTCCTCCCCCCGCTCTCTTCCGCGGAAACCTCAAACACACGAGAAAATTTCTCGTTCCCGGACTCCCGGACGGGCTTCCCCGGTCCTCCCGGCCGTCTTACAGCCGGTTTACGGCCGAAAAGGGCAGGATGGAGTTCTCATCCATGACGGACCCGTCCGTGGGCTGCCCGCAGTCAGGGCTACGCGGGTGGACACAGGAAGGACAAGCGACGTGCGCGTACTCGTCGTCGAGGACGAGCAGCTGCTCGCCGATGCGGTGGCCACCGGACTGCGCCGGGAGGCCATGGCCGTCGACGTCGTGTACGACGGCGCGGCCGCCCTGGAGCGCATCGGCGTCAACGACTACGACGTGGTCGTCCTCGACCGGGACCTCCCGGTCGTGCACGGCGACGACGTGTGCCGCAAGATCGTCGAGCTCGGCATGCCCACCCGGGTGCTGATGCTCACCGCGTCGGGTGACGTCAGCGACCGAGTGGAGGGCCTGGAGATCGGCGCCGACGACTATCTGCCGAAGCCGTTCGCGTTCAGCGAGCTCATCGCGCGCGTGCGCGCACTCGGCCGGCGTACGAGCATGCCGCTGCCGCCCGTCCTGGAGCGCGCCGGGATCAAGCTCGACCCCAACCGACGCGAGGTGTTCCGCGAGGGCAGGGAGGTCCAGCTGGCCCCCAAGGAGTTCGCGGTCCTGGAGGTCCTCATGCGCAGCGAGGGCGCCGTCGTCTCGGCCGAGCAGCTCCTGGAGAAGGCCTGGGACGAGAACACCGACCCCTTCACCAACGTCGTGCGTGTGACCGTCATGACCCTGCGCCGCAAGCTCGGCGAGCCCCCGGTCATCGTCACCGTGCCCGGCTCCGGATACCGGATCTGATGAACGTGGCCACGACACCCGCACCGCCCACGGCGCCGCCCAGGCCCACCTGGGACCCCCGCCGGCCGGAACCTCCGTTCCCCTGGCTGCGCCCGACCATCCGCATAAGGCTCACACTCCTGTACGGCGGCATGTTCCTGATCGCCGGCATCCTGCTGCTGTCGATCATCTACCTGTTCGCTGCGCACGCCCTCAACGTGGGCAGTGAACTGCCGTTCAAGATCCTTTCGGGCCAGGTCGCCAGCGACAGCTGCAACTTCCCGTCCACGCCGACGGCGAACGAGCTCAACAACGCGATGAACGCCTGCGTGAACGAGCAGCGCCAGCACGCCCTGGACAACCTGCTCAGCCGCTCGTTGCTGGCCCTGCTCGGACTCGCCGTGATCGCCTTTGCCTTCGGGTACGCGATGGCGGGCCGGGTCCTGTCGCCGCTCGGCCGGATCACCCGGACCGCCCGCGCGGTGGCCGGCTCGGACCTGTCCCGCCGGATCGAGCTGGACGGCCCGGACGACGAGCTGAAGGAGCTGGCGGACACCTTCGACGACATGCTCGAGCGGCTGCAGCGGGCGTTCACGGCCCAGCAGCGGTTCGTCGGCAACGCCTCGCACGAGCTGCGCACTCCGCTGGCGATCAACCGCACCCTCCTGGAGGTGCACCTGTCCGACCCGGGGGCGCCCGTCGAGCTGCAGCAGCTCGGCAAGACGCTGCTGGCGACCAACGAGCGCAGCGAGCAGCTCGTGGAGGGGCTGCTGCTGCTCGCCCGCAGCGACAACCAGATCGTCGAGCGCAAGCCCGTCGACCTGGCGGAGGTGGCCTCACAGGCCGTGGACCAGGTGCACACCGAGGCGGAGGCCAAGGGCGTCGAGATCCGCGGCGAGCGCGCCCCGGCGGTGGTGCAGGGCAACGGGGTCCTGCTGGAGCGGATCGCCCTGAACCTCGTGCAGAACGCGGTGCGTTACAACATCCCGAAGGGCGGCTGGGTCGAGGTGGCGACCCAACTTCAGCACGGGCAGGCGGTCCTGGTGGTGTCCAACACCGGACCGGTGGTCCCCGCCTATGAGATCGACAACCTCTTCGAGCCCTTCACGCGGCTGCGTACGGAGCGCACGGGCAGCGACAAGGGCGTGGGCCTCGGCCTGTCCATCGCGAGGTCCGTGGCGCGTGCCCACGGCGGTCACATCACCGCGCAGCCCCGTGAGGGGGGTGGACTCGTCATGCGCGTGGTCCTGCCCACCTGAGACGGTGGCGAACACGCCGTCGGACGTTCGCTTTGCGCGGAATTTTCGAGCCCGAGATCCGGACCGACCGTGTGTGATCGATCACAGCGACACCTTTCCGGCCATCTACTCTCTGTGACCCCGCGGACGCCCATAATGCCGGAAAATCCGGGTTTTCCCGGGCCTTGATCACGGGAAGTACACGGGGAGATGCCTTTGAAGTACGGCATGCGGACCGTGTACGGTCCGGTTCGCCATCCAAGCCGATCACTCTTGAGGAGTTCGGTTGGGTGTCGATTGAGTAACAGACCTTGATGTGAGGCAAAATCTCCGCCTCGAGGCGGGCACAAGTCCGGCCTCTCACGCGTTACGTGCGCTGGAGACACCCGCAGACACCCAGAGGGGGAGAGCGAAATGGCAACCGATTACGACACCCCACGCAAGACCGATGACGACGTCGATTCCGACAGCCTTGAGGAGCTGAAGGCCCGGCGGAACGACAAGTCCGCCTCTGCCGTCGATGTCGACGAGTTCGAGGCCGCAGAGGGCCTGGAGCTGCCGGGCGCAGACCTCTCGAACGAGGAGTTGGCCGTCCGCGTGCTGCCGAAGCAGCAGGACGAGTTCACGTGCATGAGCTGCTTCCTGGTACACCACCGCAGCCAGCTGGCCCGGGAGAAGAACGGTCAGCCGATCTGTCGCGACTGCGACTGAGGCGGGGTCGGCCGTGACTGGCTCGACCCCTCCCCGGAAGCGCCGCTTCCCGTACAGGGGAGCGGACCCGGAGCCTCATGAGGGCTCCAACGGCGTACGTGACGACGAGCGGGGCGCTTCCGGTCCGGGAGCAGCCTCGCTCGAACCGCTGAACGCACCGGCGGTGCCCGAGGTGCCGGCCCAACCCCCGGCACCTGTGGCACGGGGCCGAGCGACCGCCGTCCGCGAGGGAATCCGGGAAGGCGTCCTCAAGAGCGGCAGCCATGCCAAGGCGGGTCTGGGGTACCTCGCCGACCGGATCATCGAAATAGGCCCGCGTATCCCCGTACGGGACCTCGAGACCCTCCGCCGGCAGTTCCCTGGCCTCGGGCCCGAGGAACTCGCGGACAAGCTCGTCTCGGGGGCTGCAAGGGCGACGGCCACGGTCGGAGCCGGCGTCGGAGCCGCCGCGATGTTGCCGGTGCCGCCGGCCATGCCGACCGAGCTGGCAACGGAGATCACCGGCGTCGCGGCCATCGAACTGAAATTGATCGCCGAACTGCACGAGGTGTACGGGGTGCGGCCACCCGGGACCCTCACCCAGCGCAGCACCATGTATCTGAGGTCGTGGTCGGGGGAGCGCGGGATCGAAGTGACCAAGCCGTCGACCATAGACGCCGCTCTCGGCGTGCGGATGAAGCGGGAGCTGCGGCAGCAGATCATGAAGCGGATGGTGCGGGATCTGCCGAACCTGATGCCCTTCATGGTGGGAGCCGCGGTGGGCGCGGTCATGAACCGGCGGGACACCAAGCGGCTGGCGGAGCGGATCCGGAAGGACCTGCGCAAGATGCAGGTGCCCTGGGAGGCGTTGCCGGAGCTGCCGCCGCTGGAGAAGCCGAAGGAACCCCTGCAGCTCGAGGACTGACGTTCCCTTCCGGCCTCGCCTGCCTGCTGGTCCCGGCCCTCTCGCGGGCCGACCGGCCCTCGCGGTCCGAGAGGATCGGCGGCCCCGCCGCTACACCTCCGCCCGCGCCGCCTTGATCGCCGCAGCCAGCCTCTCCGGTTCCCTGGACGACAGGTACAGGTACGGCGTCGGGTCCTCCGGATCCACGACCTCCACCTTCAGGGCCCTCGGGACGTACGCGCGCAGCAGCAGGAAGGCACGCGTGTCCGCCTTGGACGTGCGCCAGGCGCGGGCCTCCTCCGCGTCCAGGACCTCCATGTCGCCGAGCGCCGACAGCGGGATCTTCGCCTCGCCCGCGATCAGCGAGTCGCCCACTACCCGGATACGTACGGAGCCATACGAGCTGGCCACGACCGCCGAGGCCGCGGTGCCGCCGACCAGCCCGCCGAGCAGCGGGAGCGTGCCGAACGGAACCAGCACCAGGGCCAGGGCCAGGCCGACCAGGAGGCACATCAGCCACCAGGAGCGGGGGGCGGTGAGGCGTTCTTCGTACGGCGAGGCGGAGAGCTGCATGGAGCCAAGCTTGGCACGGTGTCCGGATCACATTCACGCGCGGGTAAGGTCTGCGCCTGTGAGTGGTACTTCCGAAGCTCTGACACCGCCGGCCGAGGCCGTGGCACCCATACGGCACCCCGACGCCCCCGCGCCCGGGGAGCTGCTCGGGGCGCACTACGAGCAGTGCTTCGGATGCGGGGGAGCCCAGCCCCACGGGCTGCACCTCGAGGCGCGGGCCGGTGAGGGCGCCTCCCTCACCGCCGAGTTCACCGTCCGGCCCGCCCACCAGGGCGCGCCCGGCCTCGCCCACGGCGGGGTCCTCGCGACCGCCCTCGACGAGACCCTCGGCTCGCTGAACTGGCTCCTCCGCACGATCGCGGTGACAGGCCGGCTGGAGACCGACTTCGTGCGGCCCGTGCCCGTGGGCACCGTGCTGCACCTGGAGGCCGAGGTGACGGCGGTGGCCGGGCGGAAGATCTACTCGAGGGCGACCGGGCGGATCGGGGGACCCGAGGGACCCGTCGCCGTCCGCGCCAGCGCCCTGTTCATCGAGGTGAAGGTCGACCACTTCGTCGACAACGGCCGCCCCCAGGAGATCCAGGCGGCCATGAACGACCCGGACCAGGTCCGGCGTGCACGAGCCTTCGAGGTGAACCCGTGAGCGGCGAATCCCGTCGAGAATTCTCCGTGCTCATCCGGCGCGTCGACCCCGACGTACCGCTCCCGGCGTATGCGCATCCCGGGGACGCGGGAGCCGATCTGCGCACCACAGAGAGATGCGAGCTGAAGCCCGGGGAGCGGGCCGTGCTGCCCACGGGCGTGTCTGTCGCGCTGCCCGAGGGGTACGCGGCCTTCGTGCATCCGCGGTCCGGTCTCGCAGCCCGCTGCGGTGTCGCCCTGGTGAATGCACCAGGGACGGTTGATGCCGGGTACCGTGGAGAGATCAAGGTGATCCTGGTGAATCTCGATCCGCGCGAGCCCGTGCGGTTCGAGCGCTTCGACCGGATTGCCCAACTGGTCGTCCAGCAGGTGGAGAGGGTCCGCTTCCAGGAGGTCGCGGAGCTTCCCGACTCGGCGCGTGCCGAAGGGGGCTTCGGGTCCACCGGCGGTCATGCCGCCGTTGGCGGCACAACGGGTGGGAATCGATACGCTTCGGTCGTATCCGACCGGGAAGGACAGTGACGTGTTCGGACGTCGCAACAAGAAGGGTGCCGCCGAGGACGCGGCCGGCGAGGCCGAGCAGGTCGTCGACGGTGTCGACACCGAGGCGGACGTAGAGGACGTAGAGGTCGAGCGTGAGCGCGTGAGGCTCGAGCCGGAGCCCCGGCCCGACGGCCCCTGGGACAGGTCCGAGGTTCGCGAGCCCGGCGATGGCCGGGTGGACCTGGGCGGTCTGTTGGTGCCCGGGGTCGATGGCATGGAGCTGCGGGTCGAGGTCGCGGGCGACGCGATCGTGGCCGCGACCGTCGTCCTGAGGGACAGTGCCATCCAGTTGCAGGCCTTCGCCGCGCCCAAGCGTGAGGGCATCTGGGGCGAGGTCCGTGAGGAGATCGCCAGCGGCATCACCCAGCAGGGCGGCATCGTCGACGAGGTCGAGGGCTCGATGGGCTGGGAGCTGCGCGCCCAGGTGCCGGTGCAGCTGCCGGACGGCACGGGTGGATTCCAGGTCGTGCGGTTCGTCGGTGTGGACGGTCCCCGTTGGTTCCTGCGCGGTGTGATCTCCGGCCAGGGTGCCGTGCAGCCGCAGGCGGCGGGCCTGCTCGAGCAGATCTTCCGGGACACGGTCGTGGTCCGCGGCGAAGGCCCGATGGCGCCGCGCGATCCGATCGTCCTCAAGCTGCCGAACGACGCGCAGATGGTGCCCGAGGGCGTGCAGACGGAGGAGAGCGGTTCGCGCTTCTCCGGTGGCATGGGCCAGTTGCAGCGTGGACCCGAGATCACCGAGGTCCGCTGAGAGGCCCGCGAACACAACCCACAAGAGGCCGTGCCCCTGTCGAGGGCACGGCCTCTACGTGTGCCCGGTGCGCGGACCCTTGACGGGCGGTTGGTCTGTACCTATGTTCTCCGGCCATCGCGAGCGTTCAAAGAGGCGCTCAATGTTCACATACGAGAACGGATGGCTGTCGCATGGCTGCTGCTCCCCCACGTCATCGCCGCAGATCACAGGCCTTACTGTTCGTCACGCTGGTCGCCGCCCTGGTGGCCGGCCTCCTGCTCCGGCCTCAGGCCCACCGTGCCGAAGCCGCCCCCACGACCTTCACCCATCCCGGAGTCACCGTCTCCCGGGCTCAGCTGGACTTCGCCCGCAGCAAGGTCGACGCCGGCGCCCAGCCCTGGAAGGGCGCCTTCGATCAGATGATGGCGAGCAAGTACGCCGATCTGAACCGCACCCCCAAGCCCCGCGCCACCGTCGAGTGCGGTTCGTACTCGAATCCGAACTACGGCTGCACCGACGAGCGCGAGGACGCGATCGCCGCGTACACCGACGCCCTCGCCTGGTGCATCACCCGCGACGACCGGTACGCGAAGAAGTCCATCCAGCTGATGGACGCCTGGTCGGCCGTCATCAAGGAGCACACCAACAGCAACGCGCCCCTGCAGACCGGCTGGGCGGGCTCCTCCTGGCCCAAGGCCGCGGAGATCATCAAGTACACGTACACCGGCGCCTGGACGAACTCGGGACGCTTCGCCGCCATGCTCCGCGATGTCTACCTGCCGAAAGTGATCGGCGGCTCCAACTCCAACGGGAACTGGGAGCTGTCCATGATGGAGGCCGCCGTCGGCATCTCGGTCTTCCTCGAGGACAGGACGTCGTACGACAAGGCGATGGCGAGGTTCCGCACCCGGACGGCAGCCTACGTCTACCTCGCCTCCGACGGCGATCTGCCGAAGACCGTGCCCAGCCAGAACCTCGACACCAGGGACAAGATCGTCCATTACTGGCAGGGGCAGTCGACCTTCGTCACCGGGCTCACCCAGGAGACCTGCCGCGACTTCACGCATACCGGATACGGCATCTCCGCCATCTCGCACGTCGCCGAGACCAGCCGCATCCAGGGACAGGACCTGTACGGCACCGACGTCGGCGAGCGGCTGCGCCAGGCACTCGGGTTCCAGTCCAAGTACCAGCGGGGCGCGGCCGTGCCCGGCTGGCTGTGCGGCGGCTCGCTCACCCTCGGTCTCGGCCCGGTCACCGAGGTGGGATACAACGCCCTGCACAACCGCCTGGGCATCGCGATGACGAACACCCAGGCGCTGACCGAGCGGAACCGCCCGGCGGGCACCAACAACCTCTTCGTCGCCTGGGAGACCCTGACGCACGGAGACAACCCCAGCTGACCTGCGTACGGCGGCCGCGCGCCCCGTTCCGGAGCCCGGCCGCCGTACCCTCACGAGGAGCCCGGTGGGACGTATCAGGGTTGCGTCAAAGAGGCCCTGCCTGGCGAACTCTGCCCCTTTTGCCGTGATTATTGGCCGTAAGGTCGACGCAGTGTACGCAGCGTGCGCAGCTGCGACGGGAAGACAATGGGGCCATGGG
>NZ_JAYWVC010000013.1:0-87192 GCF_036281785.1 Streptomyces chiangmaiensis
GAGCTGCACCCCGCCCTGGACGACGTCCGCACCCGTGGTGCGGAACGCGTGGTCGACGTGGGCGAGCAGCTCCGGATGAACCTGGTCCTCGGCGTCGAAGACCCCCACGACGTCGCCGCGGCAGTGCGGCAGCGCCGTGTTCATGGCCTTCGGCTTGTTCTTCTTCTCATGGTGGTCGACGACGACGCGGACGCGCCCGTCCCGGGCCGCGGCCTGCCGGGCGACCTCGGCGGTCCCCGGGTCGTCGTGCCCCACGATGACGACGATCTCGTAGTCGGTGTGCGTGGACTCCAGCAGCCGCTGGATCGTGTGGTCGAGCACGGCCTGTTCATGTCTCGCGGGCAGCAGCAGCGAGAAGGACAGGTGCTCACCACCGTCCGGGCTGCCGAACCGGGTGGAGGCAAGCACTTCGGGCGTACGCCACGCGTGCATCTGCCACCACAGGGTGAAAGCCGCCATCCAGAACAAGGCCAGTGAAACGGCAGCGATGAAGACAGACGTCAGCAACAGATCCCCCCAGATCCCCAAAACCCCCTACCGCGACAGGGTGGCACACCTGTCGCGGCACGATGGAGAGACTAAGTGGGAACTGTGAAGTCCGGGAGCTCTTCAGATAAATAGTTTGTTTCGGGGCGGGTGCCCATCTGGCGGGATCTGCTCGGCACCGTGACCGGTCACGCCGCCGGAACGCGGCGCTCCATCAGGTGTTCTGGCTGCTCAGAGCCCTGCGGAGCCGCTCCGGATCGGTGGTCGGGGCGTCACAGGTGAAGTCACGGCAGACATAGGCGGTCGGTTCATCATTGACCAGAATTCGGTCACCGAGGAGCGGCAGTTCCTCACTGCCCGGGGTCCCCACCGCCACCACCGCACCCGGTGCGGTGCCCAGAAGTGCCGTGCGGTGCAGGCTCCTTGTGGCCGGATCGTCGAGAGCCGGACCGACGACCGCGACCTCGCGGGGGCCGTCGAGGAACGCCTCGGCGACGGCGAGCCCCCAGCCGACGAAGCGCGGCACACGCGGCCCGAGTGCCTTCACCACGCCCAACGCCCGCTCCGCCCCGGCGCGATGGGGTTCGGATCCGGTCTGTGCCGCGTACGACAGAAGGGCGCCCGCGGCGGCGGTCCAGCCGGAGGGGGTCGCGTTGTCGGTGGGGTCCTGAGGACGGCGGATGAGCTTCTCCGCGTCGGCCGCGGTGTCGTACAGCGCACCGCTGTCGTCGGTGAAACGGATGAGCACATGGTCGAGCAGGAACCCGGCGAATTCCAGCCAGACACCCTCCCCGGTGACGGAGGCCAGCGCCAGAAACCCCTCGGCCACATCGGCGTAGTCCTCCAGCACACCCGCATGGGCGCCGGCCCGGCCGTCCTTCGACGTACGGACGAGACGGGCGCGCTCGTCCATGTGCAGCCGTACGAGGAGGTCGGCGGCGCCGATCGCGGCCTCCACGAGGTCCGGACGGCCGAAGTAGGCGCCGGTCTCGGCGAGGGCGGCCACGGCCAGGCCGTTCCAGGCGGCGACCACCTTGTCGTCGCGACCCGGGGCGGGGCGTTCCGCCCGGCTCCCGAGCAGGCGTCGCCTGATCGACTCGATCCGCTCGGCGTCGAACACACCCTCTTGCGAGGGGAGTTGGAGGACAGAGGCGCCGTGCTCGAAGGTGCCCTCGTCGGTGACGCCGAAGTACCGTGCGGCGAGTTCGGCGTCATCGGGGCCGAGGACCTCCGCGAGCTGCGCGGGTGTCCACACATAGGCGGCGCCCTCGACATGCCGACCGCTTCCGTCGTCGCTGTCGGCGTCGAGCGCCGAGGCGAACCCGCCCTCCTTCGTGCGCAGTTCGCGCACCATGAAGTCGGCGGTCTCGAGGGCGACCCGCCGGGCGAGCCCGGATCCGGTGGCCCGCCACAGGTGGGCGTACACACGGCACAGCAGGGCATTGTCGTACAGCATCTTCTCGAAGTGGGGGACCACCCAGTCGCGGTCGACGGAGTAGCGGGCGAAGCCGCCACCGAGCTGGTCGTAGATGCCACCGCGGGCCATGCGCTCGCAGGTGTCCTGCGCCATCTGAAGGGCGCCCTCGGAGCCGGTGCGGGCGTGGTGGCGCAGCAGGAACTCCAGGACCATGGACGGCGGGAACTTGGGAGCACCGCCGAAGCCGCCGAGCTGCGGGTCGTACTCGCGGGTCAGACCGAGGAGCGCCTGGGCGAGCTCCGCCTCGCCGGGGGTCCTCGTGTCGCCGTACTGCAGCTCCCGCCCGGCGAGATCCCGCACGATCTTCCCGGCGACGTCCGCCACCTCCTCCCGCCGCTCGGCCCAGGCCTGCCGGACGCCTTCGAGGACCTGGCGGAAGGAGGGCATGCCGTGGCGGGGAGCGGGCGGGAAGTAGGTGCCGAAGTAGAACGGCTCGGCGCCCGGGGTGAGGAAGACGGTCATGGGCCAGCCGCCCTGCCCGGTGGCGGCCTGGACGGCCTCCATGTACACGGCGTCGACGTCCGGTCGCTCCTCGCGGTCGACCTTGATGCTCACGAAGTGCTCGTTCAGATACGCCGCCGTCGTCTCGTCCTCGAAGGACTCGTGCGCCATGACATGGCACCAGTGGCAGCTCGAATAGCCGACACTCAGCAGTACGGGGACATCGCGCGCCCGGGCCTCGTCGAAAGCCCCTTCCGACCAGGGCCACCAGTCGACCGGGTTGTCGGCGTGCTGGAGAAGGTAGGGGGATGTTTCATGAGCCAGTCGGTTCGGCATACCTCCATCCTGCCCGACACGGCCCGGGCCGTCGCACCACGGCGTGATCCTCCTCGATGCGGCCGGAGCACCTCGGAGATCCGCTGCGCGACAAGATCGTTCACGAGAGTGCCCCGGGGCCGGCGCGCCGGTCACACGGACGAGCGGACCATGGCGACGTGACCGAACCGGATCCGTGATCGTCGGCACCCTCGCGCGGACGCCCTCCTCGAAGGACACTGAAAAACAATGGAGTTGACGCCGGAGGGGGACGTGACATGTGGAACAGCCATCGAGCGGAAGCCGAGCGGCTGTTGGCACGGGCCGTGGAGGAGGAGGTGCGCCGCTCGGGCGGCCGCACCGAGGGGACCGTACTGCTGTCGCGAGCGCGCGAAGCGCTCGACGCCATGGCGCAGACGGCCTCGGAGGAGTACGAGGCGTACACGCGGGCCCTCGACGAGGCGGACGCCGGCCGGCTGACCTTCGGGCAGCGGTATGCGAAGGAGGGTGCCGGAACGGCGCTCCTGGTGGCCGCCGTCGCCGCGGTCGCGGCCTGCGTCGCGGATCTCGCGCTGGGCACGGACGGCGGCACGGCACTGGGCACCGGCGTGACCGTCGCGGTGGTGGGCGCGGCGGCCACGGTGGCGAAGGTGACGGCGTCCCATCTGCCGGCGGCCAGCCGGCGCGCCGGTGAGCTCGGCCGGCCCGGCGGCCCCGAGCAGCTGCGCCTGCAGTGGCTGACCGCCCTGGAGGTCCGCGGCATCCGCCCCTTCCTCGACCAGCAGCGGGTGATCACCTCGAGCACCCCGACGAAGGGCTCGCCCCGGCTGCGCCGCACCGACAAGAGCGCCGCGGCCCTCAGGCGCACGGTGCTCGAGCAGTCCTTCGGACAACTTCCCGACCCGGTGGGCCCGTTCGCGGGCCGGCGCAAGGAGCTGGCACAGATCCGGCAGTGGGTCCAGTCGGCCCGCGCGAGCACGGAGACCAAGCCGACGGTGGTCGTCCTGCACGGGCCGCCCGGCTCGGGCCGCTCCTCGCTCGCGGTCCGCGCCGCACACGATCTCAGGGACCACTTCCGCGGCGCATGCGTGGTGGACCTGCGCGGGGACAGCGCCGAGGGGCAACCGCTGTCCACCCGCGACGCCCTGCTCCATCTGCTCAACCGGCTCGGCGCACCCCGTGAACAGCTCCTGTTCCGTGAGCGCTCCGCTCCCGAACACCAGGTCAAGCGGCTGAGCGAGCTGTACCACCAGCATCTGACGGACCTGCCGGTCACGATCGTGCTGGACGACGCCTCCGACCCGGAGCAGGTGCGCACCCTCCTCCCCGAACGGTCCGAGAGCCTGGTGCTCGTCACGGCCCGGGAACCGCTGGACCTGCCGGAGGACGTGCCGGCGTACGTCCACCAGCTCCCGGTCGGGGCACTGGACGAGGCGGGCGCGGAGGAACTGCTCACCGCGGCGGCCCAGGACGGCTCGGGGCCGTACGACGCCGAGGCCGCCGACCGCACCAGGGAGCTGTGCGGCGGTCTGCCGCTGGCGCTGCGCATCGCCGGTTCGTCGCTCGGCCCGCGCACTCCGCGCCAACTGGCCGCGGACCTCGCCGCGTACGGGCCGGTGGGACCGGTGGAGCGTGCCCTGTGGCTGCGCTACACCGACCAGCCTGAGGCGGCACGGCGTCTGCTGCGACGGCTGGCGCTGGCGGGCCGTGCCTCACTGGGTGCGGCCGCGGCGGCGGCCCTGCTGGCCACGGACGATCAGGACGCGGCCCGGCATCTGCAGACGCTGGCCCGCGCCGGCCTGATCGATCACGTCCGCGGCAGCCGGTACCGCCTGCACGACCTGGTACGGGACTTCGCCCAGGCGCGGCTCCTCGACGAGGAGGAGCCCGCCGAGCGCACGGCGGCGCAGGAACGTCTGATCGTGAACCACGCGGAGCTGGCGGACTCGGTGCTGCGCCTGGTGGACGGCAACATGTCGACCCGTTCGGACCGCTTCGGACCGCATGGCTTCACGTCCCTGGACGCCGCGCTGCGCTGGCTCGACGACGAGTCGAGTTTCATCACCGCGGCCCTGCGGCACGCGGAGGGCGTCGACCAGGCGGCGGTGCTGAACCTTCTCGGCGCCCTGTGCGACTACTGCCTGCTGCGTGGCGACCTCTACCGCCTGGGTGAGATCAGCGAGTTGACGCAGGCCGTCGGCCAGGGGCTTCTGGTGCGCTCGGTGCAGTGGCGCACGGGCATCGCGGCACGCCAGCTGGGCGAGCTGGACAAGGCGCGGACGACCCTGGCCTCCGTGGTCGACCTCTACTTCGAGGCGCACCACGACGCGGGCGCCGCCACGGCGCTGTGTTCCCTCGGCATCACCCTCCATCACCAGGGCAATCTCACCGAGGCGGCGTCGAAGCTCCAGGAGGCGATGGACCTCCAGGCCTCCCCCGAGCTGGCGGCCGACCGCGCGTGGACGATGCACGCGCTGGCCGCGGTGGAGCGCGACCGTGCGCGGCTGAACCAGGCGCTGGAGCTGCTCACCGAGGCCCTGGTGCTGCACCGGGAGAACGCGTCGGTGCACGGCGAGGCCTGGGCGCACTTCCAGCTGGGCCAGCTCGTCCTCCGCATGGGGGACGTGCCACGTGCGGAGAGCGAGCTGCGTACCGCGCTGGATCTGCACGCCCGCACCCATGACGTGCGCGGCGAAGCCTGGGCCCTGACCCAGCTGGCCCGCGCCCGCCTGTTCGCCGGTGACACCTCCACGGCTGCCGAGGACCTGCGCCGGGCCGCCACGCGCCACCGCGAGAACGAGGACGCGCGCGGCGAGGCCTGGACGGTCTACTACCTCGGTCAGGCCCTGGAGGAGGCCGGTGACCTCGACCAGGCGGTCCGCGATCTGGAGCGCGCGCGCACGATGTTCTCGCGGATGCGGGACGTGTACGGGCTGGCCTGCGCCCGGCATCACTCGGCGCGGGTGACCCGGGATCAGCGGGCGGCCCGGACCGGCTCGCTGCGCAACTCCGGCTTCGCCCGCCAGTTGCTGGTGGACGCGAAGGCGGACTTCCAGCGCATCGGTGTGGCCCATGGCGAGGCCTGGACGTGCCTGGAGCTGGCGGTGGTGGACGCCGGGAACGCCCGTACGCAGCAGGCGCTGGCCCTGTGCGACGAGGCGCTGGACCTGTTCACCTCCTACGGTGACCGCAGGGGCGAGGATTGGGCCCGTTTCCTGCGCTGTTCCCTCCTGCCCTATGCCTCACCGGGAGGGGCCGAGGTCGGCGCGGCGGTCGCCCAGGAGGAACTGGCCCAGCTCTCGCGCACGTATCACCCGGCGAGGGACGAGAAGCTGGACGACTACGTCGGGGCGTACGGGCTGCTGCTGGAGCGGGGCGTGAACCTGGAGGGCGGCTGGCAGGCGTGGCGCCTGGGGATGGTGCCGGGGCGGCACGCGCGCGAGGTCATGGGGGTGACAGTGACCGCCGGCAGCTGACGGACACCCTGAACGGGGGCTGCGCCCGGCATCCGTCGCGCACAGCCCCTGGGGAAACCCTTCGTGGGAGCCCTCAGCCCCGCTGGGCCTTGGGCGTCCCCCCGACCGAGCCGGGGCCCTTCTCGCCGGCCTTACCGGCGGCGCCGGAGGCGTCCTCCTCGGTTTTCACCTGGAAGTCCACCCTGCCCATGTGCTTGTTCATGGACCGCATCAGGCGCCACACCACCAGCGCCATCGCCGCGAAGACGATGAAGCCGAGGACACCGGGGGTGACCTTGTTCTGGTCCACCTCGGCGAAGGTGACGAGGTGCGTCATTGCCAGGCTCGCGCTTGCGCTCATGTCAGGCATTGTCCCTCAGGGCTAGCGGATGCCTGCAAAGAGGTCGTCCTCCGGGAGGGAGGTGTCCACGAGGGACTTCGCGAGCTCGAACTCCTCCGTCGGCCAGACCTCCTTCTGAAGGTCCATCGGGACCCGGAACCAGCCCCCGTCGGGGTCGATCTGTGTGGCGTGCGCGATCAGCGCCTTGTCACGGATCTCGAAGAAGTCCGCGCACGGGATGTGGGTGGTCAGCGTGCGCTCGGTGCGCTCGAACTCCTTCCAGCGCTTGAGCCAGTCCCCGTAGGGCGACTCGAGGCCGCGGTCGAGCATCGCCTGGTGCAGGGCCTCGGTGCGGGGGCGGTTGAAGCCCTGGTTGTAGTACAGCTTCAGCGGCTGCCACGCCGGGCCGAACTCCGCCTCCGGATACTTCTCCGTGTCCGCGGCGCCCTCGAACGCCACCATCGAGATCTTGTGGGTCATGATGTGGTCGGGGTGCGGGTAACCGCCGTTCTCGTCGTAGGTGGTGATCGCCTGCGGACGGAACGCGCGGATCTTGCGGACCAGCTCGCCGGCCGCCTTGTCGACGTCCTCCAGGGCGAAGCAGCCCTCGGGAAGCGGAGGCAGCGGGTCGCCCTCCGGCAGTCCGGAGTCGACGAAGCCCAGCCACTCCTGCTTGACGCCGAGAATCTCCCGGGCCTCGTCCATCTCCTTCTGGCGTACCTCGTGGATGTGCTCCTCGATGTACTTGTCGCCCTGGAGCTTGGGGTTGAGGATGGAGCCGCGCTCCCCGCCCGTGCAGGTCACCACCAGCACGTCCACCCCCTCGGACACGTACTTCGCCATGGTGGCCGCGCCCTTGCTCGACTCGTCGTCGGGGTGGGCGTGCACGGCCATCAGTCGCAGTTGGTCAGTCAAGACTCGATCCTCAGTAAGTCGACAAGTGGGCGCCCTGTGTGTTTCGGCGCGATGAGCGGCTTCTATAGTGACCGAATCGGGGGGGTGAAAAATTCCGGGTCCGGTCCCGGAGCGCCCCATCCGGGACGTCTGTCCTGGTCCCTGCCGAGAGGACGATCATGAGCACGGCGAGCACGGGGCTGCCCCAGGGCCGCTACGGCCGCTCCGCGGACGAACGCGCCGATCGCACTCTCAAGATCGCCGGAAGCGCGCTGGGCGCGGTACTGCTGATCGTCGTCGGTTTGTTCGCCTATCACTACGTCGTCCAGAGCAAGATCAGCGGCGAGGTGATCACCTTCGAGGCCTCACAGGACGCGGTCAAGGTTCATCTGGAGGTGCGCAAGGACGCGGACGCCGCCGGCTACTGCACCCTGCGCTCGCAGGCGGCGGACGGCTCCGAGGTGGGCCGGGCGGACTTCCGGTTCGGCGGGCATGCCACGCGCATCGACAAGGTCGTCACCCTGCGCACCACGTCCCTGGGCACCACGGCGGAGCTGCTCGGCTGCCACGCGGACTGACGTCACCCTTCTCGCGTAGGCGCTGACCTGCGTTGACATAATTCTGATGGCTTATGTCCTCCCCCTTTGGCCGTTGAATTGTTAGGCTCGTGGTTTCGCCCACTCGTGAAGGACCATTCTTCTGGGTAGGGCGATGCTTTGTATTCCCAGTACCGACGAGGAGCACCTGTGACCCAGACCAGCGAGAACGTCACCTGGCTGACTCAGGAGGCGTACAACAAGCTCAAGGACGAGCTTGAGTACCTTACTGGTCCTGCGCGCACGGAGATCGCCGCCAAGATCGCGGCTGCGCGCGAGGAGGGCGACCTGCGCGAGAACGGCGGGTACCACGCGGCCAAGGAGGAGCAGGGCAAGCAGGAGCTCCGTGTGCGCCAGCTGACCCAGCTCCTGGAGAACGCCAAGGTCGGCGAGGCTCCGACCTCGGCCGATGGTGCCGTGGCGCCCGGCATGGTCGTGACGATCGCCTTCGACGGTGACGAGGACGACACGCTGACGTTCCTGCTCGCCTCCCGCGAGTACGCGAGCGCCG
This sequence comes from Streptomyces chiangmaiensis, assembly GCF_036281785.1. Classification (NCBI taxonomy): domain Bacteria; kingdom Bacillati; phylum Actinomycetota; class Actinomycetes; order Kitasatosporales; family Streptomycetaceae; genus Streptomyces; species Streptomyces chiangmaiensis. The sequence continues at coordinate 8,516 of NZ_JAYWVC010000013.1, forward strand.
AGATCGAGACGTACTCGCCGCAGTCCCCGCTGGGCGCCGGCGTCCTCGGCCACAAGGTCGGCGAGGACGCGCAGTACGAGCTGCCGAACGGCAAGAAGGCTTCGGTGAAGATCCTGAAGGCCGAGCCCTACCAGGGATGAGCCTCCCCTGACACCTTTGACGATGCCCCCGGCGCCCTTGCGGCACCGGGGGCATCGCCGTCCCCGGGGCGGCCCCGGGGACGCGTCGCGTCAAGCCGTCGCGGAGCGGTACTTCCGCACCGCCAGCGTCCGGAAGATCGCGATGATCACGACCGAGTAGATCAGTGACGCCAGGACGGGGTGGGCCATGGGCCAGGCGTCCGACGGCGAGACCCCCGGGTTGCCGAACAGCGTGCGGCAGGCCTGAACGGTGGCACTGAACGGGTTCCACTCGGCGATGTGCCGCAGCCAGGGCGTCATATGGGTGGTGTCCACGAACGAGTTCGAGATGAACGTGACCGGGAACAGCCAGATCAGCCCGCCCGAGGTGGCCGCCTCCGGCGTGCGCACCGAGAGTCCGATCAGCGCGCCGATCCAGGTGAACGCGTACCCCGTCAGAAGCAGCAGGCCGAACGCGGCCAGCACCTTGCCGACGTTGGTGTCGCCGTCGGAGCCCACGCGCCAGCCGACCAGCAGGGCGACGATCGAGAGGACGAACACGGTCAGTGCGGTCTGCACAAGGTCCGCCAGCGTCCGCCCGGTGAGCACCGCGCCCCGCGCCATGGGCAGGGAGCGGAAGCGGTCGATGAGCCCCTTGTGCATGTCGTCGGCGATGCCCGCGCCGGCGCCCGCCGTGGCGAACGTGACGGTCTGGGCGAAGATCCCGGCCATCAGGAAGTTGCGGTAGGCCTCGGGGCTGGTGCTGCCGCCGATCTGCATGGAACCGCCGAAGACGTAGCTGAACAGCACCACGAACATGATCGGCTGGATCAGCCCGAAGATCACCATCTCCGGGATCCGGGTCATGCGGATCAGATTCCGCTTCGCGACGACCAGCGAGTCGCGGATGGACTGGCTGATCGGGTTCGCCGGCGCCGCGGCGGCCACGGTGTCGGTGACTGCACTCACTTGGCGCTCTCCTTTGTGCGCTTGCGGGCCTTGGGGTTCTCGGCCTCGCCGTTGTCCTCGGGCTTCTCGTCGGCCACGTGGCCGGTCAGGGACAGGAAGACGTCGTCCAGGGTGGGACGGCGCAGCCCTATGTCGTCGATCTCGATGCCGTTGGTGTCCAGCTCCCGGATGACCTCGGCAAGGAGCTTGGCGCCGCCGGTGACGGGGACGGTGAGCTTGCGGATGTGGTCCTCGACCGTGGTCTCACCCTTGCCGAAGCCGCGCAGGACCTCGGCGGCGGTCGCGATGTGCTCGCGCTGGTGCACGACGACCTCGACGCGCTCGCCGCCGGTGCGCGCCTTGAGCTGGTCGGAGGTGCCGCGGGCGATGACACGGCCGTGGTCGACCACGGCGATCTCGTGCGCCAGGTGGTCGGCCTCTTCGAGGTACTGAGTGGTCAGCAGGAGCGTCGTGCCGCCGGAGACGAGCTGCTTGATGACGTCCCACAGCTGCTGGCGGTTGCGCGGGTCGAGACCGGTCGTCGGCTCGTCCATGAACATCACGGGCGGCCGGACCACGAGTGCGGCCGCGAGGTCGAGGCGGCGCCGCATACCGCCGGAGTAGGTCTTCGTGGGGCGGTCGGCGGCTTCCGTGAGGTGGAACTGCTCGAGCAGCTCGGCGGCCCGCTGCTTCGCCGCCTTCGCCTTCATCTGGTAGAGCTGCCCCACCATCTGAAGGTTCTCACGGCCGGTCAGATACTCGTCGACGGCGGCGAACTGGCCGGACAGACCGACCGAGCGGCGCACCGCGTCGGGATGCTTGAGCACGTCGATCCCCGCGACGAGCGCCGTGCCGCTGTCGGGGCGCAGCAGGGTCGTCAGGCAGCGGACCGTGGTGGTCTTGCCCGCGCCGTTCGGACCCAGGAGGCCCAGCACGGTGCCCTCGGGGACATCTAGGTCGACGCCGTCCAGAGCCCTTACGTCGCCGAAGGTCTTCACCAGACCTTCGGCATAGATGGCGCCTGGCATATCAGTTCTCCACGTCATTGGGAATCGGGGCAATGAGCGTACGATTCGGGCGTCGTCCGCTCGATGGGTTTTCCGCCCGCGCGGCGGCGAACAACCGCGATGAGGGCGCAGACGGCGAGACGGTCACACCGTAACGCGATGTATCGCGTCTGCCAATGCATTTTTCCACCGGGTTACGACGACGCCCCCGACCTCAGTCGATGATGGTGTAACCCGCCTCCCGCAGCGCCTGGCCCACCTCGGCGCAGTGCTCCGGGCCCATCGTCTCCAGGTGCAGCTCGACCTCCGCCTCTGTGAGCCCGAGCCGCGGGTCGGTCCGTACGTGACTCACATCGAGGACATTAGCGTCGGCCACTGACAACACCCCGAGAAGCGTCGCGAGGGCGCCCGGGCGGTCGGTCACCCGCAGCCGGACGGCGAGGTAGCGGCCCTGCGCGGCCATGCCGTGCCGCAGGATGCGCTGCAGCAGCACCGGGTCGACATTGCCGCCGGACAGCACCGCCACCACCGGCCCCTCGAAGGTGCCGGGACCGCTCAGAAGCGCCGCCACGGGACTCGCGCCGGCCGGCTCGACGACCAGCTTGGCCCGCTCCAGGCAGAGCAGCACAGCGGCGGACAGGGCGTCCTCGGACACCGTGCGGACCTCGTCGACCAGATCCTCGACGATGCGGAACGGCACCTCCCCCGGCCGCCCCACCTTGATCCCGTCGGCCATCGTGGCCGGGTTCCCCACCGACACCGGGCGCCCGGCCGCCAGCGAGGGCGGGTACGCGGCCGCGCCCTCCGCCTGTACACCCACCACCCGTACGTCCGGGCGCAGCGCCTTCACCGCGGTCGCAATGCCCGCGACCAGTCCGCCACCGCCGACCCCGACGACGATGGTCCGCACCTCGGGGCACTGCTCCAGGATCTCCAGCCCGACCGTGCCCTGGCCGGCGATGATGTCGGGGTGGTCGAAGGGGTGGATGAACACCGCGCCCGTCTCGGCCGCGTACTCCTGGGCGGCGGCCAGCGTCTCGTCCACCACCTGGCCGTGCAGCCGGACCTCGGCGCCGTACTCGCGGGTCGCGCTGATCTTCGGCAGCGGAGCGCCCTTGGGCATGAAGACCGTGGAGTGCACCCCGAGCAGCGAGGACGCGAGGGCCACCCCCTGCGCATGGTTGCCGGCGCTCGCGGCGACGACACCCGCCGCCCGCTCCTCGGGCAGCAGCCCGGCGATGCGCACATACGCGCCACGCAGCTTGAACGACCCGGTCCGCTGGAGGTTCTCGCACTTCAAGTGCACCGGCGTACCGACCAGCTGGGACAGATGCCTGCTGCCCTCCATGGCAGTGACGCGCGCGACGCCCGAGAGCATCTTCTGGGCGCCCCGGACGTCGTCCAGCGTCACCGCGGGCAAGGAGTCGGCCGTGCTGTAGTTCATGACCACCAGTCTCGCAGTTCACGCCTGCCCGCAGCGGGTGTGACCAAGCCGCGGAACGGGTTTGTGCAGCGCCGGTACGCCCCGCGCCCCGGCCGCGTACCCTGTCCCCCAACCCAGCTCCCACGCATGAATTGAGCCCCCGGCCATGCCCACAACACCTGAAATGTCGATGGACATGTCGACCGTCGGTGACACCGGTCTTCTGGACACGTTGCAGCACGAGGTCGCGGTGTTCGCGCGCCGCGCCGAACAGACGCGGCTCGGCGGGGTCGGGCAGGTGCGCAACTCGATGGACCGTGCCGCGTACCTGCTGCTCAACCGCCTCGACAAGGAAGGCCCGATGGGCGTCAAGGCGCTCGCCGCGAGCATGGGCATCGACTCGTCGACGGTCACCCGGCAGGTGGCCCCGCTGGTCGACACCGGTCTCGTCAAGCGCACCTCCCACCCGGAGGACGGTCGCGCGGTGGTGCTCCAGCTCTCCCCGCGCGGACTGTCCCGCCTGGAGGAGGTGCGCTCCTCGCGACGACAGCTCATGGCCGAACTGACACACGACTGGACGCCTGCGGAGCGCCAGGAATTCTGCACGCTCCTCACGCGCTTCAACACGGCCCTTTCGGCCCGGCAGACATCACACGTCGTACCGGGAACCGAGGCACAGCAGCCGTCCTGAGTCCCGGGGCACTGCGTACGTCATCTCCCCGCACGCACGCGTGCGTGCGCTCCCGGCTCTTGACCCCGGGGGCGCCGCCGGTCTCATATGAGATCGGGTCCCTGTCGTACGCGCTCCGGCATCCCGCACGCGTCCTCTCGCCGTGCGGGCACGGCTGCCGCCGCACGGCGAGGTACCGAACCTTTCATGGTCGCCCTCAGGCGGGAGGCGCGGTGCGAGAACGGCATGCGTCCCAAGAGGCCCGCCGGGCCCGGGACTTCGAGGCGTTCGTCGCCGGCGCGGCCGGACGGCTGCTGCACGCTGCCACCCTGCTCACCGCGGAGGCCCCGGACGAGAACCCGCGCGCGCGGCGTCTGCTGACGCTGGCCCTCGCCGAGACGTACGCCTCCTGGGACCGGCTGCGCGGCGACGACCCCTACGACCGGGCGCGCCAGCAGCTCGTCACCCGCTTCGCACGCGAGGCATGGCACCGGTACGGGGCCTTCGGCCGGCACCGACCGAAGGGGGGCGGAATCCTCACGGGGCTGACCCCCCGGGAGCGGCTGATGCTCGTGCTGAGGCTGTACGAAGGTGTGACCGAGGAGCAGACGGCGGCGCTGCTGGGACTGCCCACCGAGCGAGTGCGCGCGATCTGCGCACGGGCGACGGCGACGCTGCTGCACCCGCCGGCCCGGCCGGCACCCACGGTGCCCGTCGCGAAGGTGGCCCCGTCGTGACCGGCCCGTGCCGGACAACGGGCGACGCCCTCCCGTGCGGCCCGCACCGAATACGGGAACCGAGGTGACCGATGCATCTGCGCGACCGTGAGGCCGCCGTACGGCGGATGCTGGAGCGGACGCCGCCCCCGGTGCCGCCCGACCTGTACCCGGAGGTGGTGCGGCGCGGCAGCCGGATGCTGCGCCGCCGGACGGTTGTGCGCCGGCTGCTGTGGCTGGCGCTGTTCGCCGCGGCCCTCGCCTTCGCGATCTGGGCGTCGTTCGCCCGGCCCTGGGCGGAGCCGCCGTCCACGACGACTCCACCGATCAGCGGCTGGTGAGATCGCGCGGTCAGCCGAGGGCCTGCTGAAGGTCGTCCAGAAGGTCGTCGACGTTCTCGATGCCCACCGAAAGACGAACCAGGTCGGCGGGGACCTCCAGGGCCGAACCGGTCGCGGACGCGTGCGTCATGCGCCCCGGGTGCTCGATGAGCGACTCCACACCGCCCAGGGACTCGCCGAGCGTGAACACCCTGGCGCGGTTGCAGACCTCGACCGCCGCCTCCTCACCGCCCTCGACCTGGAAGGAGACCATGCCGCCGAACGCCTTCATCTGCTTCGCGGCGATCTCGTGACCGGGGTGCTCCGGCAGGCCCGGGTACAGGACGCGTGTCACGCGCGCGTGCCGGGTGAGCATGTCGGCGATCCGGGCGGCGTTCTCGCTGTGCCGGTCCATGCGGACGGCGAGCGTCTTGGTGCCGCGCAGCACCAGCCACGAGTCGAACGGGCCGGCGACCGCGCCCATCGCGTTCTGGTGGTACGCCAGCTGCTCGCCGAGCTCCTGGTCGTCCACGATCAGCGCACCGCCGACGACGTCGGAGTGGCCGCCCATGTACTTGGTCAGGGAGTGCACGACGACGTCCGCACCGAGCGAGAGGGGCTGCTGAAGGTAGGGGGTCGCGAACGTGTTGTCGACGACGAGCCTGGCGCCCGCGTCACGGGCGATCTGGGCGACGACGGCGATGTCGGTGATGCCGAGCAGCGGGTTGGAGGGGGTCTCCACCCACACGGCCTTGGTCTTCGGGGTGAGCGCGGCTCGTACCGCCGACGGATCGGAGGTGTCGGCGACCGACCATTCCACACCCCACCTCGAGACGACCTTGGCGAAGAGACGGAACGTGCCGCCGTACGCGTCGTTCGGGATGACCACGTGGTCGCCGGGGCTGAGCAGCGTACGCAACAGGCAGTCCTCGGCCGCCAGTCCGGACGCGAACGCGAGGCCGCGGCGGCCGCCCTCCAGGGCGGCGAGGTTCTCCTCGAGTGCGGTCCTGGTGGGGTTGGCGCTGCGGCTGTACTCGTAGCCGCCGCGCAGCCCGCCGACGCCGTCCTGCTTGTAGGTCGACACCTGGTAGATCGGCGGGACGACCGCGCCGGTCAGGGGGTCGGCGGTGTTCCCCGCGTGAATCGCGAGGGTCTCGAAGTGCTGACTGATGTGCCTGTCGCTCATGAGCACCGAGGGTAGTGCTCCGGCGGCGCTGATGACGGGCCTCGCGAGTTCGGCACCGACGCTGGCGAACGGGGCCCGGGAGCACGGGCACGGGGAGGGCTGAGCGCGAGGGCACCCGAGCGGTGACCGCGCCGGCTGCCCGGAACGGTGGACGACGGAAGCGGTTTTCCACAGGCCCGGCGACCGGGTTGGCCAAGTGCCGGACCCGTCTGGTTCGCTGGAGGCATGGAGATTCTCTGGGTCCTGATGGCGGCGGCCCTGTTCAGCGTGGTCCTGCTGCCCGTCCTCTCGCGCAGGCGCGCGCGCATCCAGCAGGTGGCGCCGGGCGACCCGGACGCGGCGGACCCCGCGAACTACGGCTTCGTGCGCCAGGAGGAGCTGGACGTCCGCATGCCCGGCCTCGACCAGGACCTGCTGGACGTCCTGGACGTGGTGCAGCGCACGCAGGACTACCGCGCCGCCGCGCAGCTCCTGGCCGGCACGGAGACGGAGGGCGAGACGCGCTGGCAGCGGGTGCAGGCATTCGCGGGGGCCGCGTCCCTCGAGCTGCAGCACCGGCCCGGAGGGGTGAGCGAGATCCCGGGCGGCCAGTGGCTGCGGGTGTGGCGGGCCGAGGCCCCCAAGGACGCCGGCGGCGCGGCCGTGCAGGCGGAGTTCCTCGTGCAGCAGGCGTGGCGCACCTCGACTCCGGGGACGGACGAGTTCCGGATCATCATGGAGGAGGCGAAGTCCGCCTGCGCGGAAGCGGCGCTGCTGGCCCCTGGTGACCCGGTCCCCTACATCATCGAGCTCTCGGTGGCCCGTGGCCTCGGCTACCTGAGGCCGGAGTTCGAGCAGCTGTGGCTGAAGATCCTGGACCGCGCGCCGGCCCACATGGGAGCGCACCTGGCGGCACTGCAGTACTGGTGCAAAAAATGGCACGGCTCGCGCGAGCTGGCGTACTCCTTCGCGGAGTCGGCGGCGGCCCGCGCACCGCAGGGTTCGCTCCTGGCCGCGATGCCCCTCTTCGCGGTCTTCGAGCACCTCCCCGAGGTGAACCTGGTCAGCAGCTTCTACCAGAGCGAGGTCGTGACGAAGGCGATCCACGGCGCGCTCTTCGCGGTGCAGTCGGCCCGCTCCGACGACCCGATGCTGGCGCACGTCCGCCACCTCCTGGTCTTCTTCCTGGTCCGCAGCGAACGCTGGGCGGAGGCGATGGCCCAGCTGGTCCATGTCGACGGCCATGTGGGCGCGCTGCCCTGGACCCTGACCTCCGACCCGGCCGCGGACTACGCGGTGTACCGAGCCCTGGCGGTGGCGGGGTACGAGGCGAACGGCGGAAGCCCGGCGACACTGCCGCGCTGAGTACGGTGGCCGCTCCGCGGAGCGGCGGTCCGACGCCGCCTACCGGCGCGCGGCGCCCGACCACCGGCTTCGCCCTCGGCTGCTTCCGGGGTGCCGAGCGCACGTTCTGGCGGCTCAGCCGAGGCGTCCTGCGGCTCACCTTGAGCAGCCGAACCCGGGGCCCTGATCGTACGAATGATCGGATCAGGCCCGCGTCTGAAACGTAGGACACCCCTCAGCAGAGCGGAGGAATCGTTTCAGCAGGTCAGGTCGAGTGTTTTGCGGTGATCAGTGACGGGATGTGATTACTGCACATTCATGAGCTTGGCGTAGGCTGACGGTGCTATTAACTGTCCGTTCGAGTACCCGAGTTGACGGTTGGACGGCGGTGTACTGCTGTGTACCCCCGGGCTGATCGAGAGGACTCTCATGTCTGAATCTCCGGCATATGCAGCGCGCCCTGAAGCCGGTCGTCCAGCCGTGGCAGGCCTGGCGCGAAGCAGGCACGGCAGGCCGCCAGAGGATGAGACGACAGATCCCGCCGCCCGAGCCAGGCTGGTTCGCCTCGCAGTCGTACCCGCAGCCGTCATGGGTGTGCTCGCAACCGCCCTTGCCGTCTACGTTCTGCGTGCTCAGGCCGGCACGGCCGATGCCGCCACCTGGGGCGTCCTCACCGGTGTCGGCGTGCTCGGCGTCAGTGTTCTGATCGGCGCCGCACGGACTGCCGCGGGCGAGGCCCGCCGATCGGCCCGTCGCCAGGCCTCCCTGGCGCGGACCGTCTCCAGGGGCCGCGATGAACTCCAGGCGATGGCGGGTGCACTGCACCGGGGAGAACGGGTGCCGCAGCCCTACTTCCCGCAACAGGCCCCCGCCGAGACCGATGCCCTCGGCCACCTTGCCTACGAGATCGGTCTTGCCCAGTACGAGGCCAGGGCCGCCTTCTTCGCCCAGGCCGCGCAGCTCGCTCAGAACACCGATCCGGCGGCCGCCGAGGAGAGGGTCGAGGTCTTCGTCAACCTCGCCCGGCGGCTCCAGTCGCTCGCCCACCGTCAGCTCAGCAGGCTTGAGGCCCTGGAGAACGAGGTCGAGGACCCCGAGCTGTTGACGGGGCTTTTCCATGTCGACCACATGGCGACCCGTATCCGCCGGCACGCGGAGAACGTGGCGGTCCTCGGCGGCTCCGTGTCCCGTCGTCAGTGGAGCAAGCCGGTGACCCTGATGGAGGTGCTACGGTCTTCGATCTCCGAGATCGAGCACTACTCCCGGGTGAAGCTGGTCCCGCCGATCGAAGGGTCGCTCCGCGGGCACGCGGTCGCCGACGTCATCCATCTGCTGGCGGAGCTGTTGGAGAACGCCACCCAGTTCTCCGATCCGAGCACCCATGTCATGTTGCGCGCCCAGAGGGTGACGGCCGGGCTGGCCATCGAGGTGGAGGACCGGGGCCTGGGCATCTCTCCGGAGGAGCAGACGCGGCTCAACTCCCTGCTCACCGAGCCTGACCGCGTCGACCTCAGCAAGCTGCTCGTCGACGGCCGTATCGGCCTGTACGTGGTCTCTGAGCTGTCCCGCCGCCACGGCATCGCCGTCCGGCTGCAGAGCAACATCTTCGGCGGCATTCAGGCGATTCTGGTCCTGCCGCACGGGCTCATCGGTGACGAGTCCTCGGAGATTCAGCGCCAAGCGCCCGTCGAGGCCCCCCAGCCCGTGGCGCCTGCCGTGCCCCAGCCTCCCGCTCTCCACGCAGGAGGCGAGACGGGGTATGTGCGCCCGCAGCTCAATACCGCGGAGCCGATGCCTGCACATCGTCCGATGCCCCAGGCACACCCTCCTGTGGCTGCATCGGCGCCTCGACCGCAGCGGGAGCCCCAGCGGCCGACCGAGCCCGTCCGGCGCCCGACGTCCCACGACCTCGGACCCTACGACGGGGATCCCCGCATCGGGCGGCCCCAGCTGCCACAGCGTCAGCCCCAGGAGCACCTGGTGGCGCCGCTCAGGGTAACGCCCGCTGCACGCACGACGGGGGGCAAGCAGGCGGGAGAAGCCGATCCGGGACTGATGGCCACTTTCCGGCGAGGATTCGACCTGGCCGACGAGGCCTCCGACGGCTCAGCCGACGACTCTCGCTAACTGCCGATCTCATACCACCCCCCAAGGAGAAAGACACCACCATGGTGAGCGACGCGCAGACCCAGAATTTGGACTGGCTGTTGAAGGGCCTCGTGGAGAGGGTGCCTGGCACTCGCAGCGCGCTCCTGCTGTCCGCGGACGGCCTGAGGAAGGCCGCTGAAGGGCTCAATGACGACGAGGCCGACCACATGGCCGCCCTGGCTTCCGGTTTGCACTCCCTCGCCCGCAGCGCCGGCGTCCGGTTCGCCGACGGGGCCGATGTGCGCCAGGTGGTCGTCGAGCTGGATACCGCCCTGCTGTTCGTGTCCGCGGCGGGCTCCGGGGCCTGCCTGGCGGTGATGGCCGACCGGGAGGCCGACGCGGCGGTGCTGGGCTACGAGATGGCGATGCTGGTCAAGAGCGTCCGCCCGTATCTCGCGACACCTGCCAGGACCCAGACGCCCGGCACGGGGCATTGAGGATGACGGAGTCACAGGACGGGGCGTGGCTCGACGATGAGGCCGGACGGTTAGTCCGGCCCTACACCGTCAGCAACGGCCGCACCCGCTCCACCGTGCATTTCGACCTTCTCAGCCTTGTGATGGCCACCGGCACCCGGCCGAAGACCTATTTGGGCCCGGACTGCGACCTGGTCCTGGACCTGTGTGGAGCCCGCCCCATCTCTGTGGCCGAGGTTGCGGCTCATCTGCATCTGCCGGCAACCGTCACCAAAGTCCTGCTGTCCGACCTCGTGGGGCACAACGCGCTGACAACGCAGGCGCCCCGCCCCATCGAGGCGGCTTCCCCCACCGACCGGAAGATCCTGGAGGAGGTGCTCCATGGCCTACGAAAGCGCCTCTGAGCCCTTTCCCACTGCCCTGAAGATCCTGATCGCCGGAGGATTCGGCGTCGGCAAGACCACCTTCGTCGGGGCAGTGAGCGAAATCGCACCGCTGAGCACCGAGGAGCTCCTGACCCAGGTCAGCGCGCGTACAGACAGCCTGGAGGGCATCGAGGACAAGACGACCACCACCGTCGCGATGGACTTCGGCCGCATCACCCTCAGCCGGGACCACGTCCTGTACCTCTTCGGCACACCCGGCCAGGAACGGTTCTGGTTCATGTGGGACGAGCTCTCCAGTGGAGCGCTCGGCGCGGTGGTACTCGCCGACACCCGCAGGCTCGACGCGTGCTTCGCCGCGGTCGACTTCTTCGAGCGCCGCGGCATCGCCTTCGTGGTGGCCGTCAACCAGTTCGACGGCGCCTACCACTACGAGCCCGACGAAGTCCGGGCCGCGCTGGCCCTCAAGCCGCACGTGCCCGTCGTGCTGTGCGACGCCCGGCAGTGCAACTCCGCCACGTCCGTACTGATCGAGCTCGTAGAGCACCTGCTCGCCCCGGCTCCCGGCATGTCGCCGGCGGAGCCCACCCCGCTGCACTGATACACGCCGTCGAAGGAGCTGCTTCTTACATGACCGCGCCAATCCCCCACCCGCAGTACGACCCGACCTCCCAGATGCTGGTGACTCCCGAGGACCTGGACGCACCGGCCCGGATAGAGCGCCTGCGCGCGATCGGCGTCGGCAACGCGCCCGTCGCCGAGTTCGACGCCGTCGCCCGGGACCTGGCCCGCACCCTCGGCACCCCGTACGCCATGGTCAATTTCATCGGACCCGAGCAGCAGTACTTCGCCGGTCTGTTCACCCCGGCCGACGGGCAGGGCGTGGAACTGGGCCCCCAGCAGAAGGACAACGACCGAGTGATGGCGCGGGATCATGGCTGGTGCCCGCACGTGGTCGTACGGCGCAAGGCGCTGGTGCTGGAGGACGTCTTCGCCTACCGCAAGTTCGCCGGCAACCCGGTCATCGACGAGCTCGGCATCCGGGCCTACATCGGTGCACCGCTGATCGACTGGAACACGGGAATGGCTCTGGGCACGGTCTGTGCCATTGCCCCCGAGCCCACACCCTGGGGGCGGGATGGACTGGAGACCATCAAGGGCTTCGCCCAGGGGATGGTCGACCGCCTGCGCGAGATAGAAGAGCGCGGTCGGCTCTGAGCGGGCCGGGCACCTGCTTTGGGTGTGAAAGCCCATCTCACACTGCGAATCGGGAGCCGCGGGCACGACGCTGTGTCCGTGGCTCCCAGTAGTCATACGGCAGTCGTCTCCAACTGCCCCAGTTGCTCTGCTGAATCGGTCCGCACCAGATCGGTCAGACGCTCGGACCACTGGCCCTTGGCCGTACCCAGCGCATGCTCGGCCAGGCGCAGGAACTGAACGTCGGACGTGCCGGCCGGTGCATGGATGTGCTCGGCGTCCCGCAGATAGCGTTCCACCGGGCGGTCGGTGCGCAGGCCGCTCGCGGCGTGGATGTCCATGCTGTCGCGAGCCGAATCCCGGGCGGCCTCCACGTTGAGGACCTTGGCGTTCATCAGCTCCGCGTCACAAGGCTGGCCCTGGTCCAGGAGATGCACCGCGTGGTACGCGGCCAGCCGGGCGGTCATCAAGCGGCTCTGCATCTGGCCCAGTTTGATTTTGATGTTGCTCAGCGCACCGAGCGGCTTGCCGTACCGCTCGCGCTCGATACACAAGGCGGTCGTCTCCTCCAAGACCGCCGCGTGGATGCCCAAGCTGACGGCGGTCAGGTTGGGCCTGCCGTAGAGCACACTGGATGAGTACGCCACAGCCAGGCCGTCGCCCTCAGCACCGAGGAGATTCGCCGCCGGCACCCGGCAGTCCCTGAAGATCAGCTTGCCGAAAGAGAAACCGTGCAAGCCCATGGCGGGCTGGTGCGGGGCCAGCGAGAAGCCAGGGCGGTCCTTCTCGACGAGGAAGGCCGACAGCCCTTTGGAGCCCTCACCGGTACGGACGACCACACCGTGCACGTCGCCGACATGGCTGTTGCCGACGAAGACCTTGTGGCCATTGAGAATGTAGTCGTCGCCGTCACGCACTGCGGTCGAGGCCATCCCGAGGACGTGGCCGCCCGACCCTTCCTCGGTGGTCGCGATCGTGGGTAGGCAGTCCCCGGCGGCGACCTTCGGCAGCCAGGTTCTCCTTTGGACATCGTTGCCAAAATGGATGATCTTGGCCACGCCGAGCTGGCTGGCCTGCACCATTGCCCCCATGGCCCCGCTGACCCGGGAGAGTTCCTCGATGATGATCGTCTTGGCCAGGTGCCCGGCCCCCATGCCGCCGTAACCCCGGCCGATCGTGACACCGATCCATCCCTGCCGCGCAATCAGCCGGGACACCTCGTGGGCCACGGCCCGGGACGCCTCCATCTCCCCTATGCGGGGCCGTATCTCACGCTCGGCGAATTCCCTCACACGCTGCCGCAGATCATCGTGCCAGGGCTTGGTGAAGTACCGCTGCACAACCCCTCCTTCGCGCTGCTCCACATCCCCTCGGATGCGGGGACGTCCTTCTGGCAGTGGTTCTCCGCGTCCAGGCAGACCGTCTGTATGATTGTCGCCTTATCGATCCATCTCGGCCAAGATCGACACCGGTGTTGACTCAAACACTGTGTCTTGCGTAACAACCTTAACTGTGAGATGCGATAGGGCACTTGCTCTGACTGAAGCCTAGTGGAGGCGAGGTGGCGCAAGCGCAAACTGAGCCCGCCCGGAGCGGACACGGAGCCACCACCAGGCAGTCACCGGTGGAGCGCACAGTTGAGCGGGCACCGCATTCAGTCACCCACCCACCGGCCGAGAAGGGCTTGCCGCAGAAGGACGCTCGGCACCGATCGGCGCTGTTCGGCCAACATCACAGGGGCACGGATATTCCGGTGCGCCCGTGGGCATGCTCAGCGCCCTGGCCGCTGACGAGTGTGCTGCACGGAATCGGCGCCGCGCTGCCGGTCTTCCCGGCGCAGGGCTCGGGTCATTTCGTCACCACCGCGTCCACGGCCGCGTTCCGTATCGTGCCGGCCATGGCGGTCTACGCCGGAACCAAGTTCGCGACCCGGGCCATCTGCGAAAGGCTGCGCCAAGAAGCCGGCGACTCCCTGCGGGTGACCGCCCTCTCACCAGGCGTAACGGCGGCCGGCCGCTCTTCGAGCCGGGCGCCGGCACCGCTGGGCTCTCGCGCGCCGTGCCGCCCCGTTCGGCGGCCTATGGGGCGGCGGGAGACAATGGACACTCCGCACCTGCGAGGTGGTGGCGATGCCCGCATGGCGTCTGCGCGACTATCACGACGACGACCTCGACCAGGCCATCCAGATCTGGGACCAGAGCCGTCCCGCCGACGAGCGCCCCGCCTTCCCGGTCTCCGAAGTGATGGCCGCGGTCGAGGGCGGCCACACGGCGGTCGTCGCGGTCGTCGGCGACGAGCTGGTGGGCATGGCGGTGGCGCAGGCACACGGCAAGCGGGCCTGGATCCTGCTGGTCGCGCTCGCCTCCCGGTGGCGCGAACGCGGGATCGGCAGCGCCCTGCTCGCCGAGCTGGAACGGCGCCTGCGGGCACGCGGCGTGCGCCGGATCAGTGCCCTTCTGCCCGCCGCCGCTGCCGGGACGAAGGCTCTGGATCACTCAGGTTTTCTGTCCCGCGACGATCTGACCTACTACGAGAAGCTCGAACCGCGGGAGTCGGCCGACACCGACGTGCTGCGGGCGCTGGGAGGCCGCATCCTGGCCCAGGGCCTCTGGGACCGGATGGCCGGCATGGAGCGGGAGAAACAGGTCGTCGAACGCCGGATCGTGCTGCCGCTGACGGAGCCGGCGCTGGCCGACCGCTACGGCGTCGCCCCGCCGAAGGCGGTCATCCTGTTCGGTCCGCCCGGCACCGGAAAGACGAGCTTCGCCAAGGCCGTGGCTTCACGGGTCACGTGGCCGTTCGTGGAGCTCTTCCCGTCCCGGCTGGCGGCCGACACGAGTGAGGGGCTGGCCGCGGCACTGCGGGAGGTCTTCGCCGACCTGGTGGAACTGGACTCGGTCCTGCTCTTCATCGACGAGGTCGAGGAGATCGCGGGCGTGCGGTCCGGGCGGGCGGTCGACCCGGGGCACGGGGTGACCAACGAACTGCTCAAACTCATCCCCAACTTTCGTGAGCACGGCGCTCGGCTGCTGATCTGTGCCACCAACTCGGTCCGCTCGCTCGACCCGGCGTTTCTGCGGCCGGGCCGTTTCGACTACGTCATCCCGATCGGGCCCCCCGACTCCACTGCCCGCGGGGCCATCTGGACCCGCTATCTCAGGGCCGCCGTCGACTCCGTGGATCTGCCCCGGCTGGTGGAGGCCAGCGAACTGTTCACCCCGGCCGACATCGAGTTCGCCGCCCGCAAGGGAGCCCAGGCGGCCTTCGAACGCGAGGTGACGCTTCGGCAGGGCGAACCGGCCGGCACCGAGGACTACTTGACCGCCATCGCCGACACCCGGCCGACGCTCACCGCCCGGGCGATCGAGGAGTTCACCGAGGACATCGAGAAGTACAGCCGGCTCTGAGGCCGCGACCGGGTTCTTGCGGCGCGGGGCCGTACTCGCTCGGCAACCCGAACACGGTCCGGAACTACGGGATCGGGGTGGGCAGGACGGCTCGGCGAGGCTCGGCCGCAGTCGTCGGTGGCGGACGACGAGACCGGCGAAGCCCCTCGAACCGCCTTGGGGCACCACGGCGGTCAACACCTGGAACTCCCGCCGGGCGGGGGTGCTGTCCTGGCTCGGCTGGTGCCGGGAGCGCGGCTACGAGGGGCCCATGGTTCCGGCCCGGGCGAAGCGGCCGGCGGTACCGGACTCCCCCTCGCCGGACTCATGCGCGCAGGCATCCGCGGCAGCATGGTCTCCTTCGAAAAGGCCCCACCGAACGGCGTAGCGCTACGGCCGGCTGGTACCGCACCGCCGACATCGCCCGTACCGCCGGACCGGATCCGGTCTTCCTCAACGGCGATGCGTTCTCCGACACCATGAAGAACCAGGTCGCTGACCTCATCGAGCAGCGTTTCGGCGGCAGACCGGACTACCTGATCTACCCGAACCGCGAGGGGAGGCATCGGGACCGGCGCAGGACGACGGCCGGTTCTTGGGATCGCGCAAGGTGTGCCTGGCGAATCATCCACTTATCGTCGATTTATTGAGGAGTGACGCGAAAGGGTGAGCCATGCGGGCTGAGGATGTCGGCCGAACGCCGACCGCACCGCTGGACGCCTCCACCTTCCCCAGGGGCCCCTACCGGTTCACGGACCGCAAGTACCTGAGAATCACCTGCCGAACGGATCCCGAGGCCCTCGACAGGGTGGTTCCCGAGCCGCTGCGGGCGGTGGAGCCGTTGGTCTGCTTCGAGGTCATGCGGATGTCGGCTCCCTTCCCGTCGCTCGGGCGACCATGGGCCACAAGCACGCGCCGCCGGGCACCGGGAAGGCGTGCGCGAGGCTCACACAGCCGACATTCATACTCAAGAAGCCGCCGAACCACGACGGGTCGCCGCGAATCTGCGCACCCGTCCGCTCGCAGATCACCGACGTCACGGTCAAGGGCTCCTGGAGTGGTCGGGCCCGGCTGCGGCTATTGGCCCATGCACTGGCCCCGCTCGCGGACCTGCCGGTCCTGGAGACCGTCTCCGCCTCCCATATCCTCACCGACCTCGGCCCGGGCCGGGGCGAGGTCGTTCACGACCACCTGGCCTGACCCCCGTACGACGAGCACCGAAGGGATCCCGTATGTCCGAGAACGCCGGCATCGCCGGAATCCGGAACGTCACCGTGGTCGGGGGAGGTGTCATCGGCGCGTCCTGGGCCGCGCTGTTCCTGGCCCGTGGCCTGTCCGTCACCGTCAGCGACCCGCAGCCGGGCGTCGATGATGCCGTGCGGGGGACCATCGCAGAGGCCACGCCGGCGCTGACGGCGCTCGGGCTGGACACCTCCGCGCTCACCGCCCGCTTGTCCTTCGAGCCGGACCTCGCCACCGCCGTCCGTACGGCGGACCTGGTGCAGGAGAACGGCCCGGAGCGGTTGGAGGTCAAGCACGAGATGTGGCGCGTGATCGAGGCCAACGCGCCTGCCGGTGCCCTGTTCACCAGTTCCACCTCCGGCATCCCCGCCACCGAGATCGCCACTGTCCTCAAGGCACCGGAAAGGCTCGTCATCGGGCATCCCTTCAACCCGCCCCATCTGGTGCCGCTGGTGGAGGTGGTACCGGGCGACCGGACGTCGAAGGAGACGACCGAACGCGCCCGCGCCTTCTACCTCGGACTGGGCAAGCGCCCCCAGGTGCTGCGCAAGGAGGTTCCGGGCTTCGTCGCCAACCGCCTGCAAGCGGCGATGTTCCGTGAGTGCGTGCATCTCGTCGGCGAAGGCGTGGTCACCATGCAGGAACTGGATGACATCGTCACCTCGTCCATCGGCCAGCGCTGGGCCGTCGCCGGCCCCTTCCGGAGCTTCCACCTGGGTGGCGGCGAGGGCGGCCTGGCCCACTTCATGGACCGCCTCGGCGTCGGCATGGAGCGCCACTGGGCCGCGATGGTCAAGGAGGACGTCGCGTTCGACGAACCCACCAAGCAGCTGCTGAACGAGCAGGTCAAGGACTTCGGCGGCACTGTCGACGAACTCGCCGCCGAACGCGACCGCGCGCAGATCGCTGTCATGCGTGCCCTCGGCCACGGCTGAGCCGGCCACGGAACCTCCGCGATCCGGGCCGAGGTCCAGCACTGGTCGCTCCAGCCGCACGCGGCCAGGCCGGCGTCCAACACCGCTTCCAAGGCCCGCAGTCGGCCGGCACCGGGCTTGCAGCGGGCGCCGGCTACCCCATCCCTCTCGCACAGCGCGACTTACGGGGCGGAGTCACCCAGCAGGTGGTTCGCTCGTTCCGTGCGCAGGTGGAGCGCCGTGCGGCCCTTGCGTTGTGTCGACACCAGGCCCGCCCCACGCAGCGCACCCAGGTGTTGAGAGACCGCGCTCGGGGTGATGCCCAGGCGGCCGGCCAGGGCCGCCGTTGTCAGGGGTTCAGCCAGGGCGGCGAGCACCGCCGTCCTGGTGTGGCCCAGCACCGGGGCCAGACCCGTCAGCTCCTGAGAGGGCGGCTCCCAGAGCAGGCCGACACCCACCGCCGGATAGCGGATCGACGCGGCTGTGACCGGCGACTTGTCGACGCCCACATTCGGCCAGTTGAAGACGCTGGGCAGCAGGACCAGGCCATGTCCGCCGGCGTCCACCGTGTAGGCCGAGTTGGGGGTGCGCCGGCCGTGCACCACCAACTGGCCACCGTCCCAGGCGATATCCCGGTGCAGCTCGGCGAACAGCGCCTGGACTCCACCGTCCACCAGGGTGAGCGCCCGCCTGCCGACGTCGGCTTCCAGCACCGCGCGCATCCGGCCCCACTGCGGAGCGATCAGCAGCTCGTGGCAGCGGTGGAGCGCTTCCGAAAGCCGTGGCAGCACCGCCGCCGGCTCGGGGACCTCCTCGCCTGGTACGCCCAGAACGGCGCCGTACTCCCGCCGGAAGAAGGCCTCTCCCGTGGCCCGCAGCAGCTCCAGCTCTGTCGACATGGAAGGCAGCCGCTCCTGCGGCACCGGGAACAGGAACGACGGCAGCGACCCGGCGATCAGCGCCCGCAGCAGCGGCAACTCGCGCTCACCTGCCAGCAGCGGCCGCGCCCTGCGCGCCCACGGCTGATGCACCGCATGCCCGGCCGTACCCAACAGGATCCGGAGAGCCAGCACGGTCTCGCCCAGCGGCGAGACGGCGAACCGCACCTTCGCGACCGACGCCGCGGTGAACCTGATCTCGACCGCCATCCATGCCGCCCCATCATGTAGCTGTAGCTAAACGATAGGCCGACACCCGTCGCCACCCCCAGGCTGTCCGGCATGGAATTCTTCACCTCATACGACGGAACCAAACTCGCCTACCGCGTAATCGGGGACGGCCGGCCTGTGATCTGCCTACCGGGCGGACCGCAGGAATCGGCCTACCTGGGCGAACTCGGCGGCCTGTCCGCGCACCGGCAGTTGATCATGCTGGACCTTCGCGGCACCGGGCGGTCCGCGACGCCTGCGGACATCGCCTCCTGCCGCTGCGACCGGCTCGTCGACGACGTGGAGGCCCTTCGCGGGCATCTGGGCCTGGACCGGATGGACCTGCTCGCGCATTCCGCCGGCGCGAATCTGGCCGTGCAGTACGTGGGCCGCCGGCCGGAACGCGTGGGCCGGCTCGCGCTGATCACGCCGAGCGTCCGGGCCGTCGGAATCGCGATCACCGGAGAACTGCGGCGCGAGACCGTCCAGCCGCGCCGGGACGAGCCGTGGTTCCCTGAGGCATTCGCGGCCCTGGAGGCGATCGGGGCGGGCCAGGCCACCGCCGACAGCCGGCAGGCCATCGCGCCGTTCTCCTACGGCCGCTGGGACGAAGCGGCTCGGGCCCACAGGGCCGCTGAGGATGAGCGGATGAACACGGAGGTCGTGGCTGCCTTCAACGCCGAAGGCGCCTACGACCCGGACGCCACCCGCGCGGCGCTCGCCCGGTTCCAGTCACCGGTACTCCTGCTCGCCGGCGAGGTCGATCCGGGCGCCCCTGCGCCCGCGACGGCCGAGTTTGCCGAGCTGTTCCCGAACGCCGAGTTCGCCGTCCAGCCCGGAGCCGGGCACTTCCCGTGGCTCGACGACGCGGACCGGTTCGTGGCAGCCACCGCGGCGTTCCTGGGACAAGCCACCACCCGTCGCCGCAATCTCAGTCATTGATGATCTCCAGACAGCGACGGTGCCCTGCAGGCGTCTCGCGCCCGTAGCCACCTCTCGCGCGGCACCCGGCCCGGTGTACCGGCCCCCGAGCCGGTTCACCTGGGGGTCTCGCGGAGAGTGAAATGCTATTCACTGACGTGCGCTTGCGCGCATTTTCTGAATTTCGTCGGAGAGATACGGTCATCACATCGCAGGAACGATTCTTCATCGATTTTTTCCCCCGAATGCCGGATAGCTTCCTCCGTATGGCGCTCGTTAGGTGATCGTGACTTGGAACGAACCGGAAGATCAGATCCCCGTCGGAAGTGGAGCCGCCTGGCACGACCCGACAGGCGGTGAGGCACTCGCCAAGGGCTGCTCGGACCTTCTTGAAGACTTCCTCAAGGAGATCGGCGACATGGAAAGCGAATATCTGCGCGCCATGGACGGAGCGTCCTGAGCGAGGACGCGGAGGAGCTGAGAATGGACAGGCTTCAAGGCGAGCCGAGCCTCTACGACATTCAGTTCGACCTGAGAAACGACTACGACGCGCTGGGGCGGCATGCGTACACCGTCGATCCCCTCGAGGCGCATCATGTCTGGAACGCACCCGGTCCGGACATGGCACCGAACGGCTGGGATCCGGACGAGGAACTGGCCCAGATGCTGTCCACGGTGTCCAGCGCGGCCCCCGCTCCGCCCCCCTTGGACGGGCAGCACCGCCACAGGATCGACCGGCGGCGCCCCCGGCCAGGTGCCCACCTCCTCGACAGCGGCCAGAAAGTCACCCCTGGCACGATTCTGGTCGCCACCATCGCCGCCTGCGCGGTGGCCATGCTCGGCTGGTCCATCGCCTACTCGTACAACCAGCTCCACGCCATCGCCTCGACGGTGCTTCCGGAGCCGCTGGCGCAATGGTGGCCACTGACGGTGTACGGGCCCTGGTTCGTGGCGGCCCTGTCCATTCTGCGGGCCTCCTTCCAGCACCGGACCGCTCGGCGGTCGTGGGTGGTCATCCTCGTCGCCTCCGCCACGGCGGTGGCACTGTGCATCGGCAACTCGGCCCACACTCTGCTCTCGATGGTGATCGTCGGAATTCCACCGATCACCGCGCTGGTCTGTTTCCGGGAGCTCGTCGGCCAGGTTTCGTGCAAACACCGCCCCCGACATGCCGCCCCCGGCAAGGAGCAGGCGAACGGCGGCTGACACCGGGACGCGCCCCCCGGGCCCCTCGGCGGGATCCACGGACTTCGGGCGGACACACGGAACGGCACCCGCAGGGAGCGCGGGTGCCGTTCCGTGTGTCCGCCGTGCGAGGCCCTAACCGGCCAGGGTCGGGACGAACGGCGACAGGGCCGGTGCGAGCTGCACCCCGGGGGCCAGACCGAGGGCGACGAGGGCGTCGGGCAGACCGCGTCCGACGCGCGCCGCCTCCATCGTGCCCGGGGCGGCCAGCCGGCGGCAGCTCGCGGCGATGATCTCGAACAGGTGCTGCACCCGCCCGGGCCCGCGCGGCAGCAGTTGGCCGTGGAAGTCCTCGTGGTGGGCGAGGACGAGGGCGGCGAGACCGGCGACATGGGCCGATGCCGTGCCGGTGCCGTCGAGGGCCGCGTATCCGCCCGCCGGCGCGCACGAGAGGACGGCGACGCCGGGAGCGGCGGCGTCGACCCCGGGGCCGTAACAGCTGAACGGCGCGGCGAACATTCCTTCCGGAGTCAACGGCGGCCCGGTGTGGGTCGCTTGGGAGGTGTCCGGAGCGAACGAGCCGAAGACCCCCAGCGCACCCACTGCGAACACGGTGGGCAGCGAGCCCGGGAAGGCGACCGGCCCTCCGGTGTCGCCCGTGGGGGCGACGCAGGCGATCCCCGCCGCGTTGGCGTCGGCCAGCTTGCGGGAGACCAGCGCCGACGGGTACGGCGTCGCCACGTCGATGTGAGCGATGTCGACCTCGCGTTCGATGCAGTGGTCCAGTGCCGCGATCAGGTCGCTGAAGTGTCCGCCGGGCATCACCTGGCACACCTCGACCTCGGCGTCGACGGCGATGCCGATGACACCCTTGCCGGTGTCCGCCCCGGCGATGATGCCCGCGGCGTGCGTGCCGCTGCCCATCCCGTCGTGGGCCCAGCCCTCGGCCGTGCCGCGGACGAGATCGACCCCGGAACGCACCCGCTGCTTCAGGTCGGGGTGCTCGGCACTGACGCCCGAACAGATGACCCCGATCCTGACGCCGAAGGCGCGGAACGTGGGAGGCAGCCGGTCCAGTCGCATGGCCTGCTGACCCCAGCCGTACTGCTGCCGCTCATCGAGCTCCGGGTACACCTTGGACAGCGGCGTGAGGGTGACAAGGTTCTCCTGGGTCTCCGAGAGGTCGGGGCGGTGGATCCAGCGGTCGTTGTAACCGCCCGCGGGGCGGACGTACAGCGACTGAACGGACTCGACGGTGTCCGTCGCCAGGCTGATGGTGACCGTCCCGTCGTCCCGGGTGATGCCCTGGCCCGGCCAGGTCGCCCCGATCAGGAACACCGCCGCACCAAAGAGCGGTTCACCGTCCGCGCCGCAGACGCGCAACGTGATCTCCACGGGTTGTTCCAGCGACACGACCAGCCCCGGATCACGCAGAGGCAGGGTCCCCGCGGTCGGCATGGCGGCGAGTCCGGTCCCGGACAGCGGCGGATCCGGTTCGATGTGCACATGCAGCGATCGCATCGCCGGTACCTGCGCCTCGGCCGCCTCGACGACCGCGATCTCCGGGCAGGAGGGGTGCACCCCGGCCGACTGCAGCCGCTCGGAGGGCCGAAGTCTGCGGATCACCCTCACCTCCGGAATCCGCTCCAGCCGATCGCACACCGCGTCCATGCTGAGTTCGGCCACTCCCGGTGGGAGCAGATGCTGCGGCAGCGGCGTCACCATGTACCGCTCCCGGCGCGGCTGCACCGTGATCGGTGACTGCGCGCCCTTCTTGCGTGACCCCGCGTCCTTCCCCTCGGGCCCCGGCCCTCCCGCCGCCGCGCCCTCGGACCCGCTCTCGCGGTTGTTTCCGGGCCTTTCCTTGACCATGACATCCACCTTCACCACGGAAATGTCGTCCTTGCTCCTGATCCGGCGACGGGCGGCTCGCGCTTCCACGGTGATGCGGTGTGCCCGGGAGCCGGTCCCGGGGCACACCGCATCGCGCGCCGCCTGGGGTCAGCCGATACCGAAGGGCTGACCCATCTGGCCGAAGCCGAAGCCCGGCTGCTGGTACTGCGGGAAGGACTGCCCGAACGACTGCTGGCCGCCCCACTGCTGCTGGCCCTGCTGGCTCTGCTGCAGCAGGGCCACGATGGCGGTCGGCAGCGCCTGCTGCACGGACTGTTCCACGGCCTGCCGGATGCCCGCGTGCAGCGTGTGGTGCAGCGCGATGGCCAGGTAGGGATGCGCCTGCTGGGCCAAGCCCTGCTGCTGGAGCTGCTGCTGGACCTGCTGGACCTGCTGAAGTTGGTGCTGCATGCGCTGGGCGATCTGCTGGCTCGCCTGCTGACAGGCCTGCTGGATCGACTGCTGGACGATCTGCGTGATCTGCTGCTGCGGGCCGCCCACCTGCGGGCCGAACTGCTGCGTGGGCTGGGCTCCGGTCATCACCGACATGAATGCTCCATTCACGGCATCATGGGAGGGGAAGCCGACATACGGATCTATGTGGGCTTTGTCGGGAGAAGTCCGACGCCCTGAAGCTAAGTTGGCGCCGCCTCGACCGCAATCGGATGGGCGCCTCCGGGGGACACGCCGCTGGCGGGGCACGGACGTGCACGGCGCGTGGTTTCCCTGGCAGGCGCAGTTCCGAGGGCCCGGCGTCGCCTCCGGAGGGCCGGGCGCACCGTCCCGGGATCTCCCGCCACCCGGGTGAAGGTCACCGCCGGAACAGACGGTCCGCCCGGTTCGGATGCCCCGGGCAACGGACGGTGGGCCGACCCCCCTGCTCCGCGGCCGCGTCGCATCGGCCGAGGTGCGGGCGGCTGGGCTCCATCGGGGAAGGGCCGGCTCCCGCGGTCGGCCGCCGGAAGACCACCGAGCCCAGCAACACCCCCTCTCCACAGGGGAGTTCGCGAGTTCCCGCAGAAACCCCTGAGCGCTGGAGGGCATAATCACGACGCCCACGGCGCGGTCACGGCGCACCAGGCCGGAAGTCGCGCCTGCGCTCACGGAGTTCCGCTCCGGGCACGGCCCGGGGCACACGATGGCCGCGGGCGGCCGGTCCCGGTACGCCGGCCCCGGGACCGCGGAGAAAAATCAGTCCTCGCCGCTGCCGTACGGCCTGGTCAGGATCTCCAGGTTGTGTCCGTTCGGGTCGTCGAAGTACGCCCCCCGGCCGCCGTCGTTGTGGTTGATCTCGCCGGGGTGGTCGTGGTGCGGGTCCGCCCAGTAGGTCAAGCCCGCGGCGCGCACGCGGGCGAAGATCGCGTCGAAGTCGTCCTCGGAGACCAGGAACGCGTAGTGCTGGGGCGTGATCGAATCGTCTGTGTCCATGTAGTCCAGCGTCACGCCGTTCGGCGTCTGCACGGGTATGAACGGGCCGTACTGCGGTTCCACCTGCAGACCCAGCAGATCCGCGAGGAACTGTGCGGATGCCGTCTTGTCGTGGGCGGCGACGATCGTGTGATTGAGTTCGACTGCCATCGGTCGGGCCTCCTTCCCCCTCGGTGCCAGGACCACTTTCCACGCTAGGCGGTCGCACGGGCCGAATCCATCCGTCTCTGGTCCCGTCCCGCTCCGACTCGCGACCGAGCCCGTGGGCCACCGGGGGGAGGACAGCCAGGCATGGCCGTGACCGGTGGCGACGCACGGTGCGCGGGCGCTCCTCGGTGGTCCCATCGCCCGCGCCGACGGGCCTCGGCCACGACGGCCCGCGAACGGGGTGAGGCGGCCACGGGGCCGCCTCACGCCGTGGTCACCGGATCCTCAGATGGTGGCCGCGTCGATCACGAACCGGTACCGCACATCGCTGCTGAGCACCCGCTCGTACGCGTCGTTGATCTCGGACGCGCTGATCAGCTCGATCTCCGCGCCGATACCGTGCGCCGCACAGAAGTCCAGCATCTCCTGGGTCTCGCGGATCCCGCCGATGGCCGAGCCGGCGAGGGTCTTGCGGCCCGAGATCAGCGAGAACAGGTTGAACGAGATCGGTTCCTCGGGCGCACCCACGTTCACCAGCGCGCCGTCCGACTTCAGCAGCGAGAGGAAGGCGCCGAAGTCCAGCGGCGCCGACACGGTCGAAACGATCAGGTCGAACGTGCCGCGCAGCTCCTCGAACGTCTGCGGGTCGCTGGTGGCGTGGTAGTGGTCGGCACCCAGCTTGAGCCCGTCGTCCTTCTTGCGCAGGGACTGGGACAGCACAGTCACCTCGGCGCCCATGGCGTGCGCGAGCTTGACGGCCATGTGACCCAGGCCGCCCATGCCGAGGACGGCGACCTTCCTGCCGGGGCCCGCGTTCCAGTGCCGGAGCGGGGAGTACGTGGTGATGCCGGCGCACAGCAGCGGGGCGGCCACGTCGAGGGCGAGACCGTCCGGGATGCGCACGGTGTAGTTCTCGTCGACGACGATCTTCTCGGAGTAGCCGCCGTAGGTGGGCTCGCCGTTCCTGTCGAGGGCGTTGTAGGTGCCGATCATGCCCTTGAGGCAGTACTGCTCGAGGCCCGCCCGGCAGTTCTCGCACTCACGGCAGGAGTCGACCATGCAGCCCACGCCCACACGGTCACCGACCCTGAACTTGGTCACGCCGGAACCGACAGCGGAGACGATGCCCGCGATCTCGTGCCCCGGAACCATCGGGAAGATCGCCTCGCCCCATCCCTCGCGGGCCTGGTGGATGTCCGAGTGGCAGATGCCGGCGAACTTGATGTCGATCAGTACGTCGAACTCACCGACCTCGCGGCGCTCGATCGTCGTGCGCTCGAGCGGGGCCTTGGCGGCGGGTGCGGCATACGCAGCAACGGTGGTCATGCCGGAATTTCTCCTTGGGGGGTCATGTGCCCGGCTGCCTTCCACCGGGCACGCTGTCCAGCCTGCCGGAGTGCACCGGCTCCACCCAGGCCACGGCTTTGTGTACGTCCGGCGTTCGTACCACTGACGGGGTCAGGCTCCTGGTCGTACGACCAGGAATACTGGACGTATGGATGTGACGCCCGACTCCGTACAGGGGCCCGCAGCCGGAACCGGTCAGGCCCTGGACCGGCGTGCGGAGCTCAGCGAGTTCCTGCGCTCCCGGCGGGCCCGGCTCAAGCCCGAGGACGTGGGCCTGCCGGACTTCGGCCGGCACCGGCGGGTGCCGGGGCTGCGGCGCGAGGAGCTGGCGCAGCTGGCCGGGGTGTCGGTGGCGTACTACACGCGCCTGGAGCAGGGCAACGGACGGAACGTGTCGGCGGAGGTACTCGACGCCATCGCCCGCGCACTGCGGCTGAGCGACGCGGAGCACGCACATCTGACGCACCTCGCCAAGCCCAAGGCGCACAAGAAGAAGCCATCGGCGCGGTCGCAGCAGGTGCGCTCCTCGCTGCGCCAGCTGCTGGACGCCTTCGACGGCGTCCC
Source organism: Streptomyces chiangmaiensis (assembly GCF_036281785.1). Lineage (NCBI taxonomy): Bacteria > Bacillati > Actinomycetota > Actinomycetes > Kitasatosporales > Streptomycetaceae > Streptomyces > Streptomyces chiangmaiensis. Next base: position 34,547 of record NZ_JAYWVC010000013.1, read on the forward strand.
GGCCTACATCGGGGGGCGGCGCGCGGAGGTCCTGGCGTGGAACCGGATGGCCGCGGCCGTCTTCGGGGACTGGGCCCAGCTGCCTCAGCAGGAGCGGAACTGGGCGCGCATGATGTTCCTGCGGCCGGAGTACCACGATCTGTTCGTGGACTGGGAGCAGAAGGCGATCGACATCGTGTGCCAGCTGCGCTACGAGGCGGGGTGCCATCCCGACGATCCACGGCTGTCGGCGCTCGTCGGGGAGCTGTCGGTGAAGAGCGCGGAGTTCCGGCGGCTGTGGGCGACGCACGACGTCAAGGAGAAGAGCCACGGGCTCAAGCAACTGAGGCACCCGCTGGTGGGCGATCTTGCGCTGCAGTGCGAGTCGTTCTGGCTGCCGGACGACAGTGAGCTGTCGCTGGTGACCTACCACGCAGAGCCGGGGTCCACGTCGGCGGAGGCGCTGCGGCTGCTGGGGAGCTGGGGTACGGACGCCACTCGCGCGGGCACGACCGCGCCCCGCCGCTGACCCACCCCCGCCCACGGCGGGGGCCGCGCGCCCCGCTCGCTGTACGCCGGGAAGCCGAGTACGCCGGAGACAGGGACGGCCCGCCGGAAGCTGCGCTTCTGCGGGCCGTCCGTCCGCCGTCGGATCACTCGGCGCAGAAATGATCTTGCGCCGAGCGGCCTACCGTGCCGCGTTCTCCTTGACCGTGATCCGCCCCTTGCGGATGGTCGCCAGACGCGGGGCCTTCTTCGCGATGGAGGAGTCGTGGGTGACCATGACGAAGGTCAGCCCGTGCTCCTTCCACATGCGTTCGAGCACGTCCATGATCTCGTCGCGCATCGACTCGTCGAGGTTCCCCGTGGGTTCGTCGGCGAGCAGCACCTTCGGCTGCTTCACCAGCGCACGGGCGATCGCCACGCGCTGCTGCTGACCACCCGACATCTCGCCCGGCAGGTGCCCGAGCCGCTCTTCGAGCCCGACGGACCGCAGGGCCTCGGCGGCCCGTTCGCGCCGCTTCTTCGCCTTCACCCCGAGCGGCACGAGGGCCGTCTCCACGTTCTCCTGGGCGGTGAGCGTCGGAACGAGGTTGAAGGACTGGAAGACGAAGCCGACGTTCTCGCTGCGCACCTTGGTGAGCCTGGCCTCGGAGAGCCTGGCGAGGTCGACGCCGTCGAGGTCGACGCTGCCGGCGGTCGGCTTGTCCAGTCCGCCGAGCATCTGCAGCAGCGTGGACTTGCCGCCACCGGTGGGTCCCTGGATGACGAGGCGGTCGCCGTCGCCGATGATCAGGTCGACACCGTCCAGGGCCAGGACGGTCTCCTTGCCCCGCGTGTAGCGCTTGGTGACGCCTCTGAGTTCGTACATGGTGCAACTCCTGGAATGGGAAGGGGGCCGGGGCCTGCCGTGACGACAGGCCCCGGACCGCGCAAGGTGTGCGGGGCGGGTGCTACTCGACGCGGCGCAAGGCGTCCGCGGGGCGCAGACGCGAGGCGCGCCAGCCGCCGAAGGCGCCGGCGATCAGACCGCCGGCCACCGCGAGGGCGACCGCGAGGACGATGGTGGTGGCGCTGACCGGCGCCGTGAGTGCGACCTCCAGGGTCTTTGCGGCCTGTCGACCGGGACCCCCGCCGAAACCGCCACCACCGGCTCCGCCGCCGAGCTGAGCCTGCAGCGTCGGGCTGACGGCGGTCACGACGTACGCGCCCGCCAGGCCGAGCGCGATGCCGAGGGCCCCACCGACCAGGCCGTTGACGACGGCTTCGCCGACCACCTGCCGGGTCACCCGGCCCGACTTCCAGCCCAGCGCCTTGAGGGTGCCGAACTCCCGCACTCGACGGGAGACGGCTGAGGAGGTGAGGAGTCCGGCGACGAGGAACGCGGCCACGAGCACCACGATGGACAGCCACTTGCCCACGCTCGTGGCGAGGCTGGAGGCGGTGGACAGCGAGCCGGAGACGGTGGAGGCGAGGTCCGAGGAGGTGGTGACCGTGGTCCCGGAGATGTTCTTCTGGATGGTCTTCTTGACGGCCGCGATCTGCTGGGAGTCGGTCGCCTTGACGTAGATCGTGGTGACCTTGTTCTTCGCGTCGGCGAGTGTCTGGGCCTGCTTCAGCGGGATGTAGAGGTTGGCCGCCGAGTCACCGCTGTCGGCCGTGGCGATGCCGATCACCTGGTACTTGACGTTCTTGATGGTGACGGTGCTGCCGACCTTGAGCTTCTTCTCCTTGGCGTACGCCGAGTCCGCGACGACGACCTCGGCGTCCGTCTCGGTCGTCTTGAACGTACGGCCGCTGGTGATCTTCGAAGAGGTCAGCGGGCCCAGGGCGGGCTTGGTGACGTCGGTGCCGTAGACGGAGTAGTTGTTGACGTCGAAGTCGGCGCCGCCACCCTCGACGCGGCCCTCGGGCCCCCCGGTGGCTCCGCCCCGGCCGCGCTGCCCGCCGCCGTTCTGGAATTGCCTGAACCGGCCCTGAGTGAACTGGCCACTGATCTTGATGACCCGCAGGCTCAGTCCGCCCACCGCGTCCGAGACACCGCTCTGCGACCCGACCTTGCCGACCGTGCCGTCGGCCAGGGTCTCGAATCCCTGGACCATGACGCGGTCGCTGCTCTGAGTCGCCTCGGAGTCGTCACTGCGGGCGTCGAAGTTGAAGCGCGGCCCTTGTGAGCCGCTCGACGGAGGGGCCGCCGCCTTCGTGACCGTCATGTCGGTGCCGAGCCCGTACAGCGACTGCAGAACCTTGTCCTGCGCCTTCCCCATGCCGGAGGACACGGAGTTGACCACGATGACCAGGGCGATGCCCAACGCAAGCCCGGAGGCGACGACGAGGGCCGCCTTTCTCCGGCGGCGCAGTTCGCGCCTCAGGTAGGTGAAGAACATGGCCGCAAGCTAGGGACGCACCCTGATGAACCCATAAGCCGGACATAAGAGAACGATGAAAAGCCTGTGCCGGCCCTCCTGCTGCCGCAAGACCTGTGAGGGGCCTGCGAGACGACCGAGGCGCTCGCCGCCCCGTGAGGGGCGGCGAGCGCCTCGGTGAAGTGGTGGTGACGGGCGGGGTCTTCGGCGTCAGACCGCCGAACCCGCCGTCCACTGGGCCCAGCTCATGTTCCAGCCGTTGAGGCCGTTGTCGGGGGCGACGGTCTTGTCGCCGGTGTTGGCGACGACCACGACGTCACCGATCATCGAGTGGCCGTAGAACCACGAGGCCGGGGTGCCGGGATCCTTCGCGCCCTTCTTGTCCTGCAGGCCCACGCAGCCGTGGCTGGTGTTGACGTTGCCGAAGACGGAGGGCGCGCCCCAGTAGTTGCCGTGGATGAAGGTGCCCGACGTGGTCAGGCGCATGGCGTGCGGCACGTCCTTGATGTCGTACTCGCCCTTGCCGTCCGAGTCCTTGAAGCCGACGGTCGCGCCGTTCATCCGGGTCTGGGTGAACTTCTGGGAGATCACCATCTGGCCCTGGTAGGTGGTGTGGTCGGGCGCGCCCGCGGAGATCGGGATGGTCTTGACGACCTTGCCGTCCTGGGTGACCCTCATCTGCTTGGTCTTCGCGTCGACGTACGAGACCTGGTTGCGGCCGATCTTGAAGGTGACCGTCTTCTGCTGCACGCCGTACACGCCGCTCGCGCCCTGGACTCCGTCGAGGTTGAGCTTCAAGGTGACGGTGGAGCCTTCCTGCCAGTACTGCTCGGGGCGGAAGTCGAGCCGGTTGGCGTTGAACCAGTGCCCGACGACCTGCTGCCCGCTGCTGGAGGTGACGTCGATCCCCTTCTGCACGGCCGCCTTGTTCGTGATGGCCTTGTCGAAGTTGATCGAGACCGGCATGCCGACACCGACGATCGAGCCGTTCTCCGGGGTGAAGTTGCCTATGAAGGAGTGGGCCGGGGCTACGGTCGTGAACGAGGCGTTCTCGTGCGCGTCACGGCCCTGGGAGTCCTTGGCGGTCGCGGCGACCTTGTAGGTGGTCGCCCGCGCCAGCTGGCCGCTGGGCGCCCAGCTCTTCTTGTCCGCGGATATCTGCCCGTCGACGGGGGTGCCGGACTCCGTGGTCATGGCGACGTCGGTGAGGGTGCCCTTGGCGACCGTCACCTTGGCCGCGTTGTTGATGGAGGCGTTGTCGGAGCCGTCCGACGGCGTGATCGTGATCTGTGCCTCGGAGGCCTTCCGGGCGGCCGCCTCGTCGACCTTGGCCTGCGAGGTGGAGTCGCCACCCTTGCCACCGGCCGTCTCGCCGCCTCCGCTGCACGCGGCGAGCACGAGCATTCCGCCGAGCAGTGCGGACGCGGTCACGAGACCCTTGCGCCGCTTACTGTTCGTCATCACACGCTTCTCCATCGTTGCCGAAATCCCCAAACCCCTTGAGTTCCCGCAGGAATCATCAACGGTACGGCCGGCCGCCCCCGTTCCACATCCGTTGGACGTGTGGGCCACGCCACGTCGGTGCGACGGGGGCGCAGGGGGGCGTCCGTGCCGTGCGGGACGCCTGGGAACACTCCTGAAGACGACGGAACCCCGGGCGCCGGTTGCCGCCCGGGGTCACGATTTCCCCAAGACACGTCAGCGGAGTCCGGCCTCCTCGTCGTCCTCGTCGCCGTCCGCCTCATCATCCCCGCCGAGGAGCCAGTCCGGCGAGTCCGCGTCGTAGTCGATCTCCTCACTGCTCCAGGAGGCCTGGGCGAGTTCCACCCCCGGCACCTCGCTGACCAGGTCGGACGGGTCGACCAGGTACGCCAGGGCCTCGGCTGTGTCTTCCGTCACTGCGCTCTCGGTGTACGCACGTTCCCCTTCGGGCATGTCCGCGTCATCCGCGATGCGGCACAGCGCGGCCTTGGTGACGGCGTCGGCGTCCTCGATCTCGAGGACCAGATCCACACGAAGGCGGACAAAACGTGATGTCTCAGAAGTGCTCATGGCGGGCAGCGTACGGCCCTGAGGGGGCGCGACTTTCCCGCGACCCGCGTCTTTCACTAGCATCGCCCCACACGGCCAATTCGCAAGCGCCACAGGGGGATCGGTATTTCGTGTCCGCCGCACGTCGATCGACGTCCACCACCCGCCGGACGTTGCTGACCGCCACCGCCGCGGGAACCCTCCTGGGAGCCCTGTGGTTCGTTCCGTCCGCCAACGCGACGCAGCACGCGCCAGGAGAGCAGACCTCGACGTCCCTGCACACGTCCACGGAGACGGACACGGCCGAGGACACCACGGCGACGGGCACCCAACTGGCCGACACGGGAGCCGTGAACACGACCCCGTACGTGGTGGGGGGCACTCTCTTCCTGTGCCTGGGGGCGGGGTTCGTCGCGTACTCGGTGCGCCGGGAACGCATGGACCTCTGAATCGCCCGACGTAGCGCACCAAGGACCCCGGCGCCACGAGGTCCGGCAGGGACCGCGCCGTGCCGGACGTCGTGATCCAGGTCCACCCGGACCGGCCGGAGTCATCCGTCGGGGCCCTGCCGCGCGGCAGGGCCCCGATGCGCACATACGACCGGCTCCCGCCCTACTGCAGTGCCCCGGTGACCGCCTCCACCGACGCGACCAGCCGCCCGTCACGCACGAAGGCGTCCGCGGCCGCCAGGTCGGGCGCGAGGAAGCGGTCCGGACCGGGACCCTCGGCGCCCGCCTCACGCAGGGCCGTGATCGCCGCCCGGGTGGCGGGGGCCGGGGTCAGACCCTCGCGGAGTTCGATGGCCCGCGCCGCCGCGTACAGCTCGATCGCCAGGACCCGGTTGAGGTTGTCCACCGCGGTGCGCAGCTTGCGCGCCGCCGACCAGCCCATCGAGACATGGTCCTCCTGCATCGCGGAGGACGGGATCGAGTCGACGGAGGCCGGAACAGCCAGCCGCTTCATCTCGCTCACCAGCGCCGCCTGGGTGTACTGGGCGATCATCAGACCCGAGTCCACACCCGCGTCGTCCGCGAGGAACGGCGGAAGGCCGTGCGAGCGGTTCTTGTCGAGCAGGCGGTCGGTGCGGCGCTCGGCGATCGACGCGAGGTCCGCCGCCGCGATCGCAAGGAAGTCCAGGACGTAGGCCACGGGCGCCCCGTGGAAGTTGCCGTTCGACTCGACGCGGCCTCCCCCACTCTCGGCTCCGCTCGAGCGGGAGGCGCCCCCAGGCAGCACCACCGGGTTGTCCACCGCGGAGGCCAGCTCGCGCTCGGCGACCAGACGGGCGTGCGCCAGCGTGTCCCGGCCGGCGCCCGCGACCTGCGGGGCGCACCGCACCGAATAGGCGTCCTGGACGCGCGGTGCGTCGTCCTGATGATGGCCCGTCAGGCCCGAACCCTTCAGCACGGCCAGCATGTTGGCGGCCGAGGCGCCCTGCCCGGGGTGCGGCCGGATGGCGTGCAGCTCCGGCGCGAGCACCTTGTCCGTGCCGAGCAGCGCCTCCAGCGACAGCGCGGCCGTGACGTCGGCCGACGTGTACAGCTTCTCCAGGTCCGCGAGGGCCATGATCAGCATGCCGAGCATGCCGTCGGTGCCGTTGAGGAGCGCGAGACCCTCCTTCTCGTGCAGCTCGACGGGGGCGATGCCGTGCTCGGAGAGGAGTTCCGCGGCCGGCCGTACGACACCGTCGGGGCCCTCCGCCTCGCCCTCGCCCATGAGAGTCAACGCACAGTGGGACAGCGGGGCCAGGTCGCCGGAGCAGCCCAGCGAGCCGTACTCGTGCACGACCGGGGTGATGCCGGCATTGAGGACGTCGGCCATGGTCTGCGCCACCTCGGGGCGGACGCCGGTGTGCCCGGAGCAGACGGTCTTCAGCCGCAGGAACATCAGGGCGCGGACGACCTCGCGCTCCACCCGCGGCCCTATTCCGGCCGCGTGTGAGCGGACGATGTTGCGCTGCAGCTGGACGCGCAGCTCCTCGCTGATGTGCCGGGTGGCCAGCGCACCGAACCCGGTGCTGACCCCGTACACGGGTTCCGGCTTCGCCGCCAGTGCGTCCACGATCTCGCGGGCCGCCGTGAGGGCCGCCACGGCCTCCTGGGAGAGCTCGATCCGGGCGTCCGCGCGCGCCACGGCGAGAACGTCGGACGCGGTGACCCCGGATGTCCCCACCACCACAGTGTGCATATCCATATTCAGGAGCGTACGCAGTGAATTCATTGATGTCACTAGTGGACGGCCGGTTGACCCCTTACCGCGATCCGGGCCGCCCTCAGTGACGTCCGCGGAAGCGGCGACGCTCCCCGGTGGCGGGCGGCGGCGCGTCCGCCAGGCGTACGACCGGGTCGTCCGGGCCCTCGCGACCCGCGACCACGGGTTTCGCGGCGCGCACGGCCTTGGCCCGGTACTGTGCCGCGTCCGCGAGCCGGAACAGCCGACGAGCCGAGCGGACGGGACCGATCGGGTCCTGGGTCGAGGCGACCCCGCAGGCGACGCCGTCGCTGAACTCCAGCTGGGCGGCGCGACGGCAGACCTCGTCGGCGGCCCGGACCACCTCGTCGGCCGTCGGTCCGACCGCGAGGAGGCAGAACTCGTCGCCGCCGAGACGGGCGACGAGGGCATCCGGCAGCATGGCGCCGCACAGGGAGAGGACCGAACCGAAACGCTCCAGCAGCCGGTCGCCGACGGCGTGCCCATGCGTGTCGTTGACCCGCTTGAGGCCGTTCAGATCGCAGACGACGAGCGAGACCGCGACCCCGTCCTCGCGATGCCGTTCGATCGCCTCGTCCAGGCGGACGTCGACGGCACGGCGGTTGGCGAGACCGGTGAGGGCGTCGGTGAAGGCGAGCCTGCGGGCCTCCTCCAGGCGCTCGGTCTGCGCGATACCGGCGGCGACCACGGAGGCGAGGACGGTGGCGAAGTCCGCGTCGGCTCCGCCGAAGACGCGGGCACCGGCCTTGCGGGCGACATACAGCTCGCCCCAGGCACGGCCGTGCAGCAGCACGGGCGCGACGACGCAGCAGCCCCGGCCGCGCCGGCGCAGGGCGGCGACCCGCTGGTGGCAGTATCCGGCGTGCCCCGCGGCCGGACCCTCCGCGGTCTCCACCCAGGCGGTCGGCCCGCCACCGCCCGCCCAGCGCTCGTGCAGGAACTCCGTGATCTCCGGGAACTGGTGCACGGGATAGGTCTCGTGCTCCGGGAACTCCTCCTCCTCCAGTGCCCGCTCGCCCACATTGACCAGGACCCGCAGCCGTCCGCCCTCACGCTCCCAGACGGAGAGCGCGGCGAAGTTCCCGGCGAGCGCGCGGCACGCGCCGAGCGCGGCGGCCCGCCAGGACTCCCGCGGGTTGTGCGCCGCCGCCATCCCCTGCGCCAGCGCCACCACGGCCGTCAGCCGACTGTCCTCAGCCACGCATCCAGGCTAGGGACGATCAGGACAATATGAGACATCGGTGCGGCGATAGGGGTGCCGGCACGGCGGTGTCATCACCGGGAGCGCCGGCGCTTCGCGACTACTCGCCCGGCCACTGCGGGCTGCGCTTCTCGTTGAAGGCGGCGACGCCCTCGGCGCGGTCCCTCGAGAACGCCACCGAACGCCACGCCGCGTCCTCCACCTCCAGCCCGGCTCGCAGGTCGAGGCCGTGCCCCAGCCGCAGGGCGCGCTTCGCGGCGCGCAGGCCCACCGGGGAGTTCGCCGCGATACGGCCGGCGAGGGCGAGCGCCTCCTCCCGGTCCCGGCCCTCCGGCACGAGCTCGTCGACCAGACCCAGGTCATGCGCCTCGGCCGCCTCCAGGCGCCGCGCCGTGAAGATCAGCTCCGCCGCGCGCGCCGCGCCCACCCGGCGAGGCAGCAGCTGGGTTCCGCCGCCTCCCGGGATCACCCCGACGGACACCTCGGGCAGTCCGACCACCGCCGTGCGGTCCGCCACGATCAGATCGCAGGACAGCGCCAGCTCGAAGCCGCCGCCCAGCGCGAAGCCGTGCACGGCGGCGACCGTCGGCATCGGCAGTTCCAGGACACCGGTGTACGCGGCGCGCGCGACCGGACGCTGGCGCACCAGATCGGCGTCCGTGAAGGAGTTGCGCTCCTTGAGGTCGGCACCCACGCAGAACGCCCGCTCGTGCGTCGACGTCAGCACCGTCACCCGGGCGTCCCGGTCCGCGGCGAGGTGGGCGCACGCCGCCGTGATCGAGCGCGCCATCTCGGTGGACACCGCGTTCATCGCCTTGGGCCGGTCGAGTACCAGCTCCGCGACAGACCCGTGCCGCCGCACGACGACGTACTCGCCGAACCGCCGCTCGTCCACCTGCTCCGTCATGACACCCTCCCGGTTAACGCGGGTTAACTACGACGCCTCGATCATCGCAGCCGAAGCGGCCCTGCGAAAGCCGCCACGGGCCCCGCCCGGCGCGGGCCACTCAGCGCCTCCCCACCCCGTTCGGGTGACATCCGGGCCGTCTCCCCATCACCCGCCCCCAATCGCCACATAATCTGCCCACCGCTGGGGCGCATCGGGGGCGTGCGGCCACACCGGGGAGGGACGAGCATGACGACGGACACAGCCACCACCACCGAGGCCACTGCGACGACGGACGGCGAAGCGGGCCGTTTCCGACTCCGTCCGGCGGGCCGGCACCGCAAGCCGAGCCGCCGGCGGGCGGTCCTCGCCACCGGCGGGTTCGCGCTCGCCGCCGGCGCCCTGAGCCTGGTACGCCTCACGCCCGACGCGGCCCCGGGCGGGGGCGGGACCGCGGAGGCCGAGCCCAGGATAGAGGCCACCGACACGGCGGTCACGGTCGAGAGCGGGCCGGCCACGGACGGGACGCACCCCTCCGCGACAGCCGGCTCGAGGGCCACGACCACTGTCTCGGCCGCGACGGCGATGGGCGCCACGACCTCGTCCGCGCGTCCCTCCGCACACCCGTCCTCGGCGGCTCCCCGGGTCACCGACCCCGCCATCGGCATCCCCGAGGCGCTGACGGCCTTCCGTACATCCTGGCCCCCGACGGGCACGACCTCCGACGCGCCCGGGCCCACGCCGTCCGCGACCGCCACCACACAGGTGCCCGCACCGGATCCGGACCCGTCCGGCCTGTGTGTTCCGATCGTCGGACTGTGCGTCAGCGGCCTGCCGATCCTCGGCCCTTGATCGGAGCCGTACCCGTGGGGCGGACCACGCGGCCCGTGGCCGGCGCGCGGGCTACGACGAGCCGCCCCGCCGGGTGAGCAGCCATGGCTCGATGACTCCGAGGCCACGCACGGGGCGCTGCCACATCGGCTGGAGCGCGAAGCGGTACGAGGGCGGCTCCTCGCCCTCCTTCTCCGCGGCGGCCGCCGCCTCGGAGGCCTCGGCCTCGGAGGCGGGCGCCTCGCTCACGCGGATCAGCTCCTCCGCGAAGGCGCCGTCGACCAGGACCGAGTCCCGGGGGGCTATCGAGGTGAGCCGGCTCGCCAGGTTCACCGTCGTACCGAACACATCGCCCATCCGGGTGGTCACCGTTCCGAAGGCGATGCCCACGCGCAGCTCCGGCATGGTCTCGTCGTTCGCCATCGTCTCGATGAGGCGCAGGGCGATCTCCGCGGCCGTACCGGCGTCGTCCGCCGCGTACAGCACCTCGTCGCCCAGGGTCTTGATGAGCCGCCCGCCGTGCGCGGCGACCAGGTCGGCCGCGGTCGTCTCGAACGCCTCGACGAGCTCGCCGAGTTCCTCCTCCTCAAGGCGGCGGGTCAGCCGGGTGAAACCGACGAGGTCGGCGAATCCGACCGCGAGACGGCGGTCGACCATCTCGTCGTCGTCCCCGGCCTGGACGACCCGGCCGGTCGCGGCGGCGAGCTGACGCCGCCAGACGTACACGAGAAACTCCTCCAGCTCCGGCAGGAGCAGCTCGACCAGGGGATAGGTCACCTCGGTGCGGGTCATGCCGGGCTCGGGGGGCTCGGTGAGGCCCTCCAGGAAGGAGTCGATCTGCCACTCGGCCAGGCGGGCGGTGGTCTGCCCGGTCGACCGGGCCACCTGCACCGCCATCGCCTCGCTCAGCAGGCCCGCCTCCACCAGACCGGCGAGCCGGCGCAGGGCCAGCACGTCGGCCTCCGTGAGCGCCTTGGCCTGCCCTATGTCCGCAAAGCCCATCGCCCGCCAGAAGCGGGACGCGAGCTCCATGGACACACCGGCGCTGCGGGCCGCCTGGAAGGGGGTATAACGACGCTCCGCCCCCAGGATGAGCTGCTCGAGCCGGAGCGCCAGGGGGTTCTCGTCGAACTCGGCGTGTGCGTCCCGCCCGGGATCACCGTCGGGGGCAGGGTGTACGCCCGTGCCCGAGCCCGTGTCGTCGACGGTCACGCGTGCTGCCCTTCCGATCTGCCGCGGTCAGGTATCGACCGCGGTCAACTCTACGGCAGGTGTGCGGTAGCTCACTCCTCAGCGGCATCGCCGGTCACACGGCAGCGGAGTGACCGCTCCGCGGGCTCCGCCCGGGCCCGTCGCCGCACGCCCTCGCCGACGCTTGCGCCCGCCGGTGGTCACGCCGGCCGCAGGTGCACGATGTCCCCCGCTCCCACCGGCTCCTGCACCCCGTTCTCCGTCGCCAGGACGAGGCGGCCGTCGCCGTCGATCGCCACCGCCTCCCCGGTCACGGAACGGTCGCCGGGCAGTTCGGCCCGTACGAGCCGGCCCAACGTCGCACAGCCGGCCGCGTAGGTCTCCTGAAGGCCGCTCGCCACCGGGTCGCCTCCCACGGAGCGCCACCGGCCGTACCGGTCCTCCAGGGATCGCAGCACCGCACGCAGCAACGGGTCGCGGTCCGTGCCACGGGCACCCGCCAGAGCCAAGGAGCCCGCCGTGGGCACCGGCAGCTCGTTCTCCCGGAGCGTGACGTTGATGCCGATACCGACCACCACGCCGTCCTCGCCCGCACGCTCCGCGAGGATCCCGCCGGTCTTGCGTTCCTCGTCGCCCACGGTGACCAGGAGGTCGTTGGGCCACTTGAGTGCCGTGTCCACGCCCGCGGCCCGCGCGAGCCCGGTGGCGACGGCCACGCCGGCCAGCAGCGGCAGCCAGCCCCAGCGGGCGACGGACACCTCGGTGGGCCTGAGCAGGACCGAGAAGAACAGTCCGGAGCGGGCCGGGGCGGTCCAGGTGCGGTCGAGCCGCCCACGCCCGGCGTCCTGCTCCTCGGCCACCAGCACGGTGCCTTCGGCGGCCTTGCCGGCCGCGGCGAGGGCGACGAGGTCGGTGTTGGTCGACCCGGTGCGCTGCACCACCTCGATCGCCGTCCACAGTCCCCCCTCCCGCACCAGCGCCCGGCGCAGCGCGTCGGCGTTCAGGGGCGGGCGGTCCAGGTCGGACCAGCGGCTGCCGCCGCCGGAGGAGTCGCTCGACGGGTCGTTCGCGTCTGAGGCATCTCGGGGCATCATGCAAGCCACCCTAGGTGTGGTCAACGCCGCACTGCCGATCGGTAGGCACACCACTACGCTACGGATGAGTAACCGTTCGTTCTTCTGAGCATTCTCGTAGCACCTCACCCTCACGTCCCCATTGAGCAGGCAGGGAGCCGCATCCCGATGTCCGAGCCGGAAGAGATCGACATTCACACGACCGCGGGGAAGCTCGCGGACCTGCAGCGCCGTGTGCAGGAGGCGACGCATGCCGGCTCGGAGCGTGCCGTGGAGAAGCAGCACGCCAAGGGCAAGCTGACGGCCCGTGAGCGGATCGAGCTGCTGCTGGACGAGGACTCGTTCGTCGAGCTGGACGAGTTCGCCCGGCACCGCTCGACCAACTTCGGCCTGGAGAAGAACCGCCCCTACGGAGACGGCGTGGTCACCGGCTACGGCACCGTCGACGGCCGTCCGGTCGCCGTGTTCTCCCAGGACTTCACCGTCTTCGGCGGCGCCCTCGGCGAGGTCTACGGCCAGAAGATCGTCAAAGTGATGGACTTCGCCCTCAAGACCGGCTGCCCCGTCATCGGCATCAACGACTCCGGCGGCGCCCGCATCCAAGAAGGCGTCGCCTCACTCGGCGCCTACGGCGAGATCTTCCGCCGCAACACCCACGCCTCCGGCGTGATCCCCCAGATCAGCCTGGTCGTCGGCCCCTGCGCAGGCGGCGCCGTCTACTCCCCCGCCATCACCGACTTCACCGTCATGGTCGACCAGACCTCCCACATGTTCATCACCGGCCCCGACGTCATCAAGACCGTCACCGGCGAGGACGTCGGCTTCGAGGAACTCGGCGGCGCCCGCACCCACAACACCGCCTCCGGCGTCGCCCACCACATGGCCGGCGACGAGAAGGACGCCATCGACTACGTCAAACAACTGCTGTCCTACCTGCCTTCCAACAACCTCTCCGAACCCCCCGTCTTCCCCGACGTAGCCGACCCGACGGTCACCGACGACGACCGCGAACTGGACACCCTCGTCCCCGACAGCGCCAACCAGCCCTACGACATGCACACGGTGATCGAACACATCCTGGACGACACCGAGTTCTTCGAGACCCAGCCGCTGTTCGCCCCGAACATCCTCACCGGCTTCGGCCGGGTCGAGGGCCACCCCGTCGGCATCGTCGCCAACCAGCCCATGCAGTTCGCCGGCTGCCTCGACATCGACGCCTCCGAAAAGGCCGCCCGCTTCGTCCGCACCTGCGACGCCTTCAACATCCCCGTCATCACCTTCGTCGACGTGCCCGGCTTCCTGCCCGGCGTCGACCAGGAACACACCGGCATCATCCGCCGCGGCGCCAAACTGATCTACGCCTACGCCGAAGCCACCGTCCCCCTCATCACCGTCATCACCCGCAAGGCCTTCGGCGGCGCCTACGACGTCATGGGCTCCAAACACCTCGGCGCCGACCTGAACCTGGCCTGGCCCACCGCCCAGATCGCCGTCATGGGGGCCCAGGGCGCGGTCAACATCCTGCACCGGCGCACCATCGGCGAGGCCGACGACCCCGAGGCCACCCGCACCCGGCTGATCCAGGAATACGAGGACACCCTCCTCAACCCCTACATCGCCGCCGAACGCGGCTACATCGACGCGGTCGTCATGCCCTCCGACACCCGCCGCCACATCGTCCGCGGCCTGCGCCAGCTACACACCAAACGCGAATCCCTGCCCCCCAAGAAGCACGGCAACATCCCCCTGTAGACCCCCGCACCCCCTGGGAGACGACATGACGATCAAAGTCGTACGGGGCAACCCCACCCCGGAGGAGCTCGCCGCCGCACTCGCGGTGGTCCGAGCCCGCGCCGCGGCGGCGGCCGCAGTGCCACCCGGCGCGGCGCGGCACCGTGACTCCTGGGCGGACCCGTCCCGTATCGCCGCCCACCGGCTGCCCCAGCCGGGCCCGACGGCGTGGAGCCGCACGTACTGGCCCGGCTAGGCCCAGCCACTGCCTCCCGCATGTCGTACGTCCGGCGGGGAGCGCAGGGCCCCTCGGCCGAGTTGAGTACGCGTACTCAGGCGCCGGAGCCGATCACCGGCGCACGATCGAGGGCATGTTGTGGTCCGACCCCGAGAACGAATCGCCGAAAGAACTCCGTGACACGCAGGAGATGTTGCGGCGGCTGGGGGTCCTCATGGCACTGGCCATGGTCCTCACGATGATCGTCATCGGCATCAGGTGAGGTGCGCCGATAGGCTGAGCCCATGACCGATCAGCCGCGTCGCCGCCTTGTGCTCGCATCCGGGTCTCCCGCCCGGCTCGGACTGCTCCGGCAGGCCGGACTCGATCCGGAGGTCGTCGTCAGCGGGGTCGACGAGGATGCCGTCACCGCCCCCACCCCCGCGGAGCTCGCGCTCGCCCTCGCCGAGGCGAAGGCCTCCGTCGTGGCGGCCAAACCCGAGATCAAGGGCGCTCTGGTGATCGGCTGTGACTCGGTGCTCGACCTGGACGGCGAGGCCCTCGGCAAGCCCGCGGACGCGGAAGAGGCGACTGCCCGCTGGAAGTCGATGCGCGGCCGGGCGGGCACGCTCCAGACCGGCCACTGCGTCTACGACACCATCAGCGGTCGGTACGCCTCCGCCATCGCGTCCACCGTGGTCCGCTTCGGCGAGCCCACGGACGAGGAGATCGCCGCGTACGTCGCCTCCGGCGAACCCCTCTATGTCGCCGGGGCGTTCACTCTCGACGGCCGCTCGGCGCCCTTCATCGACGGCATCGACGGCGACCACGGCAACGTCATCGGCATCTCGCTGCCGCTGATCCGCCGACTGCTGGCCGAACTGGGCCTCGGCATCACGGACTTGTGGACACCGCAGACGACCTGAAGGCCGACCGGGCGACCGGCGCGGGCGAGGCGTTCAGGGAGTGACCGGCGCGGGGCCGCCGTTCTCCGGGGCCTCGCCCTGCTCCGCGGTCTTGTGCGCGGTCCCCTCGTCCCCGTCCGGGGCACCGTCCTCGGGCGGCGTGCCGACCGGCCCCTGCGGGCGGTCGTACGTCATGAGGGTGAGCAGGATGAGTCCGAACACGACCATCATGAACGCGAACGCGCCCCAGCCCACCAGGCCGACCGTGAAGGCGCCGAGCAGACCGTGTACCACGGCCGCGCTGATGAGGACGATGCGCCAGAAGCCGGACGGGGAGCGGTCACGCAGGGCGACCAGCAGGGCGGCGACCCCGCACAGCGCGAAGTAGAGCCCGAAGACGACACCGCCCCCCTTCGACGAGACCGACATCATGTGCGGGTCGAGACCGGCCAGGGACATGTCCTGCCGGTCCACGACGACACCCAGGAACCAGTTCAGCAGTGCGATGCCTATCGCCTCCACGAAAAGAACGATCGCAACGAGCCATGCCACCGGTCTGCGGACCACCGGCCCCCACCCACCTTCGCGCGTGCTTGCGTGTTACTCCCAGTACGTTCGAGACATCGTGAACGCTACTAACGGGTAAACCTGGGGACAAGAGGTCTGGCAGGGGCAAAGATTCGTTGGGCCATTAGTAGGGACTCCACAAAGAAACACGACCGGTGGCAGGACTACTTCATAGAGACCTTGACCACATCTGAGGGCTAGGGTTTTCCGGTGGATTCCCATGTGCGGCGTCGCGACAAGGGATTTCGCAGGTTGAGTGAGCCTGGTTTCACGCTCCGTGTGGGCAAGCTCACCAGTGGGGACGGGTCGAAACGTCGTGTCGGCAGTCCCTAAACTCGGCTTGTTTCAAGGAGAGGGAGCCATCGTGCGCAAGGTGTTGATCGCCAACCGTGGCGAAATCGCTGTCCGTGTCGCCCGGGCCTGCCGTGACGCCGGGATCGCGAGCGTGGCCGTGTACGCTGACCCGGACCGGGACGCCCTGCACGTCCGCGCGGCGGACGAGGCGTTCGCCCTGGGCGGCGACACCCCCGCCACCAGCTACCTGGACATCGACAAGGTGCTGCAGGCCGCCAAGGACTCCGGCGCCGAGGCCATCCACCCCGGCTACGGGTTCCTCTCCGAAAACGCCCACTTCGCCCAGGCCGTCCTGGACGCCGGCCTGATCTGGATCGGCCCGCCGCCGCAGGCCATTCGTGACCTGGGTGACAAGGTCGCGGCCCGGCACATCGCCCAGCGCGCCGGCGCTCCCCTGGTGGCCGGCACGCCCGACCCCGTCTCCGGCGCCGACGAGGTCGTGGCCTTCGCCAAGGAGCACGGCCTGCCGATCGCCATCAAGGCCGCCTTCGGCGGCGGCGGACGCGGCCTGAAGGTCGCCCGCACCCTTGAAGAGGTCCCCGAGCTGTACGAGTCCGCGGTCCGGGAGGCGGTCGCCGCCTTCGGCCGCGGTGAGTGCTTCGTCGAGCGCTACCTGGACAAGCCCCGCCACGTCGAGACCCAGTGCCTGGCCGACAGCCACGGCAACGTGGTCGTGGTCTCCACCCGCGACTGCTCGCTCCAGCGCCGCCATCAGAAGCTGGTCGAGGAGGCCCCGGCCCCGTTCCTGAGCGAGGACCAGGTCGCGCAGCTGTACTCCGCCTCGAAGGCCATCCTCAAGGAGGCCGGGTACGTGGGCGCGGGAACGGTGGAGTTCCTGGTCGGCAACGACGGCACGATCTCCTTCCTCGAGGTCAACACCCGCCTCCAGGTCGAGCACCCGGTCACCGAGGAAATCGCCGGCATCGACCTGGTCCGCGAGATGTTCCGTATCGCCGACGGCGAGGAACTCGGCTACGGCGACCCCGAACTGCGCGGCCACTCCTTCGAGTTCCGCATCAACGGCGAGGACCCCGGCCGTAACTTCCTGCCCGCCCCCGGCACCGTCACCACCTTCGCCCCGCCCTCCGGGCCGGGTGTGCGCCTGGACGCCGGCGTGGAGTCCGGCTCCGTGATCGGCCCGGCCTGGGACTCCCTGCTGGCCAAGCTGATCATCACCGGCCGGACCCGTAGGGAGGCCCTGGAGCGGGCCGCACGTGCCCTCAACGAGTTCCAGGTCGAGGGCATGGCCACCGCGATCCCCTTCCACCGCGCGGTCGTCACCGACCCGGCCTTCGCCCCTGAACTGACCGGCTCCAGCGACCCCTTCACCGTGCACACCCGGTGGATCGAGACCGAGTTCGTCAACGACATCAAGCCGTTCGCCTCTCCCGCCGACACCGAGGCCGAGGACGAGTCGGGCCGCGAGACCGTCGTGGTCGAGGTCGGTGGCAAGCGTCTGGAGGTCTCCCTGCCCGCCTCCCTCGGCATGTCGCTGGCCCGCACCGGGCTCGCCGCCGGGGCCAAGCCGAAGCGCCGCGCGGCCAAGAAGTCCGGCCCGGTCGCCTCCGGCGACACCCTCGCCTCTCCCATGCAGGGCACCATCGTCAAGGTCGCCGTCGAGGAGGGCCAGGAGGTCAAGGAAGGCGACCTGGTCGTCGTCCTGGAGGCCATGAAGATGGAACAGCCCCTCAACGCGCACAGGGCCGGCACCATCAAGGGCCTCAACGCCGAGGTCGGCGCCTCCATCACCTCCGGTGCCGCCATCTGCGAGATCAAGGAATGACGTAGACGAACATCGGCGAGGCGCCCCGCGGACCGCAGCTGCCGGTCGATGGGGCGCCTCGCCGCTTTTCCCTGGCCGCTGCCGGCGACGGTCGCGGAGCGCCTGGCGAAGGGCCCCGGCAGCTCGAGGTGCTGTGGGCCGTGTTCGCGGCGCGTGTGCCGTTCGGGCCGGTGCGCGGTGGAGCGAAGGCGGGGCGCAGAAGCCGTTCAGGGACGCCGGGCCGTCTGTCACCGGTGCCCGCGGGGCCGGGCGCCGGTATCGCACCTGCGGGGATGGTCGACGAGCGGGGACGACGACCGTCCCCGACCCGCGCGGCGGACCCGAAGCCCGCCGGGTCGCTATCGGCGGCGCAGGTCCGCGACGCGTGCGCGCTCTCCCGTGGTCGGCTCACCGAGGACCGTGGCGGTGCGCAACTGGGGCCCGCCGCCCGGGACCTGGCTGCGACGCGGGCCGGGCAGGGGCACGTCCCGGCGCGGCGGGCGCCCGGGGACCGCATCACCTCCCGCCGAACCGCCGCCCGACGCCCCCGCGATCGCGATCTGCACACCCTGATCGGCGAGGGCCTGCAACTCGGTGGCCGCGCGGTCGTCGTGCGCGGGGGGCTCGTCCGTCACCAGCCGGGTGATCACGTCCGTCGGCACCGTCTGGAACATCGTGTCCGTGCCGAGCTTGGTGTGGTCGGCGAGGACGACCACCTCGGCTGCCGCCTGGACCAGCGCGCGGTCGACGGACGCCGACAGCATGTTGGACGTGGACAGCCCGCGCTCGGCGGTGAGTCCGCTTCCCGACAGAAAGGCTCTGGAGACCCGCAGTCCCTGGAGCGACTGCTCGGCACCACTGCCCACCAGGGCGTAGTTGGAGCCGCGCAGAGTGCCGCCGGTCATCACGACCTCGACGCGGTTGGCGTGGGCCAGCGCCTGTGCCACCAGCAGGGAGTTGGTGACGACGGTCAGCCCGGGCACCCGTGCGAGCCGGCGCGCCAGCTCCTGGGTGGTGGTCCCCGCCCCGACGACGATGGCCTCGCCCTCCTCGACGAGGCCCGCGGCGAGGTCGGCGATGGCCGTCTTCTCGGCGGTCGCGAGATGTGACTTCTGCGGAAAGCCGGACTCCCGCGTGAACCCGCCCGGCAAGACCGCACCGCCGTGCCGGCGGTCCAGGAGTCCTTCTGCCTCCAGCGCGCGCACGTCCCGCCGTACGGTCACTTCGGAGGTCTGGACGACGCGGGCGAGCTCACGGAGCGACACAGCTCCGTTCGCACGCACCATTTCGAGGATCAATTGACGACGTTCTGCAGCGAACACGAAACTGACAGTAACCCCAACGACCGTCTGCTTTCAGCAGTTTGCGCCGAATAACAGAAGTTGTTCGCACGGCAGGGCGGAAAGTGGTATACGCGCCTACTCCATCCGCCTATGCCGCACGCACCGTCGGACACACCCCGTGACGGCCGTACGACGGGTCCCGGACCGGCCATGGGACAGACCGGACCTGCTGTGCCGCCCGCGAGCGGCCGTCAGGCCTCGGCGCCGGCCTTCCGGGTGTGCAACTGCCGTGCCACCTCGGCGATCGAGCCCGACAGCGACGGGTACACGGTGAAGGCGTTCGCGATCTGTTCGACCGTCAGATTGTTGTCGACGGCGATCGAGATGGGATGGATCAGTTCGGAAGCGCGCGGTGCGACGACCACACCGCCGACGACGATCTCGGTGCCCGGGCGGCAGAAGATCTTGACGAAACCGTCGCGGATGCCCTGCATCTTGGCGCGGGGGTTGCGCAGCAGCGGCAACTTGACGACCTTGGCGTCGATCTTGCCGGCGTCCACGTCGGCCTGGGTGTAGCCGACGGTGGCGATCTCGGGGTCGGTGAAGACGTTCGAGGAGACGGTCTTCAGGTTGAGGGGGGTCACCGCGTCGCCGAGGAAGTGGTACATGGCGATGCGTCCCTGCATGGCGGCGACGGACGCGAGGGCGAAGACGCCGGTCACGTCGCCGGCGGCATAGACGCCCGGAGCGGTCGTACGGGAGACCTTGTCGGTCCAGATATGACCGGACTCGCGCAGCTTGACCCCGGCCTCCTCCAGGCCCATCCCACTGGAGTTGGGGACGGCGCCCACGGCCATCAGGCAGTGCGACCCGGTGATCACGCGCCCGTCGGAGAGGGTGACCTCGACCCGGTCGCCGACGCGCTTGGCGGACTGCGCACGCGAGCGGGCCATGACGTTCATGCCACGACGGCGGAAGACGTCCTCGAGGACGGCGGCGGCGTCGGGGTCCTCGCCGGGCAGCACCCGGTCGCGCGACGAGACGAGCGTGACCTTGGACCCGAGGGCCTGGTAGGCCCCGGCGAACTCGGCACCGGTGACACCGGACCCGACGACGATGAGTTCCTCGGGCAGCTCGTCGAGGTCGTAGACCTGGGTCCAGTTGAGGATCCGCTCGCCGTCGGGCTGCGCGTCGGGCAGCTCGCGCGGGTGACCGCCGGTGGCGATGAGCACCGCGTCGGCGGTGAGGGTCTCCTCGCTGCCGTCCGCGGCCCGTACGACGACCTTGCGCGACCCGTCCAGGGCCTGCATGCCCTCCAGCCGGCCTCGTCCCCGTACCACCCGGGCGCCGGCGCGCGTGACGGACGCGGTGATGTCGTGGGACTGGGCGAGCGCGAGCCGCTTCACCCGTCGGTTGACCTTGCCGAGGTCGACCCCGACTACCCGGGCGGCCTGTTCCAGGGGCGGGCTGTCGTCGGCGACGATGATGCCGAGCTCCTCGTACGACGAATCGAAGGTGGTCATCACCTCGGCCGTCGCGATGAGCGTTTTCGACGGCACGCAGTCGGTGAGCACCGACGCCCCACCCAGACCGTCGCAGTCGACGACGGTCACCTCCGCGCCGAGCTGCGCGGCCACCAGCGCCGCTTCATAGCCGCCGGGTCCGCCACCGATGATCACGATCCGAGTCACGTACTCCATTGTCCCGCACCCTTCAGACGGCGCTTCCCCGGGGGCCGGGCGGTGCTCCCGCTGTTGCAGAGGAGGCGGGCGGAGTGCTGTCGTACCCTCGACTTCATGTCGCTCTACGCCGCGTACGCCGGCAACCTCGATGCGCGGCTGATGACCCGCCGCGCACCCCACTCGCCGCTGCGCGCCACGGGCTGGCTCAACGGCTGGCGGCTGACCTTCGGGGGCGAGCACATCGGCTGGGAGGGTGCTCTCGCGACGATCGTCGAGGACCCGCTCTCACAGGTCTTCGTCGCGCTGTACGACATCGCCCCGATGGACGAGGAGTCCATGGACCGCTGGGAGAGCGTGGGCCTGGAGGTCTACCGCCGGCTGCGCGTCCGCGTCCACACGCTGGACGGCGAGGAGACGGCCTGGACCTACGTCCTCAACGGCTACGAGGGAGGCCTGCCCTCCGCCCGCTACCTGGGCGAGATCGCGGATGCCGCGGAGTCGGCCGGGGCGCCGCACGATTACGTGATGGAGCTGCGCAAGAGGCCCTGCTGAACGGATCCGGCCCCTAGGATTAGGCCGATCGAAGCACGAACGGAAGAGCGTGCCATGGCCCCCATCGCCACGTACGACGTCTATTACACCGAGCAGGCCGCGGCAGCCCGCGACCGGCTCGACGACCAGCAGCGCCCCGCGTTCGACAAGGGCATCTCCCTCCTGGCTCGTGATCCCTTCCTGCCCGTGTCCCGCCCCATAAGCTCCACCGGGGACGACCGCACGATCCGGCTCACGCAGAACATCCTGGTGGAGTACACGGTCAGCCGGGGCCGGCTGCTGATCTTCATCGTCGAGGTCTTCAACGACAAGGACATCCTCGTCACGGACTGAGGACGCCCCTGGCCCGCTGCGCCACCCTTCGCCGGAAACGACAAGACAACGATCGCATTCCCGTGACCTCCGTCATCTACGCGCGTAGGCCGAGACCGGCTACCCTCTTGCGCGTGAACGCATCTCTTCTTCCGGACGACATCCAGGGCGACCCCCACCTCGCCGCCGACGCCGCCGCAGCGCGGCTGCGTGAGCTGACGGGTGCCGAGACCCATGACGTCGCCCTCGTGATGGGCTCCGGGTGGGCCCCGGCCGTCGACGCCCTCGGCGAGGCCGACGCGGAGTTCCACGTCACCGAGCTGCCGGGCTTCCCGCCTCCGGCCGTCGAGGGCCACGGTGGCAAGATCCGTTCGTACCGGATCGGTGAAAAACGCGCCCTGGTCTTCCTCGGCCGCACGCACTACTACGAGGGCCGCGGCGTCGCCGCCGTCGCGCACGGTGTCCGCACCGCCGTCGCCGCGGGCGCCAAGACCGTCGTGCTCACCAACGGCTGCGGGGGCCTGCGCGAGACCATGCGCCCCGGGCAGCCGGTCCTGATCAGCGACCACATCAACCTGACCGCGACCTCCCCGATCGTCGGCGCCAACTTCGTCGACCTGACCGACCTGTACTCCCCGCGACTGCGCACGCTGTGCAAGGAGATCGACCCCTCCCTCGAGGAGGGCGTCTACGCGCAGTTCACCGGCCCGCACTACGAGACCCCGGCGGAGATCCGCATGGCCCGTGCCATCGGCGCGGACCTGGTGGGCATGTCCACGGTCCTCGAGGCGATCGCCGCGCGCGAGGCGGGGGCAGAGGTCCTCGGGATCTCCCTGGTCACGAATCTCGCCGCCGGTATGACGGGCGAGCCGCTGAACCACGAGGAGGTCCTCCAGGCCGGCCGCGACAGCGCCGCACGCATGGGAGCGCTGCTGGCCCAGGTGCTGAAGCGGCTGTAGGGCGCGGCCGGGAAGCACCGGGGCCTCGCCCCGGACGCCACGGACGGTTGCGCCCGGCCCGGACCCGGGAGCGCCGAACCGGTGCCGACGGCGCCGACCGGTGCTGGACTGGACGCGGACACGGGTGTCGCCCACAGCGGCCCCGCGTGGCCACCGGGCGCCCCGCCCACCGGACGGCTTCGCCGGACCGGGACGGACGCCTTCGAGGACGTTCACCGGGAACGGGCGACGCGTGGCCACCGCACGAACACACAACGAGAGGTTGACCCGACGTGCACGACGAACTCATCGCACGGGCCAAGACGTGGCTGGCCGAGGACCCCGACGCGGACACCCGTGAGGAACTCGCCAAGCTCATCGACGCCGAGGATCACGCCGAGCTCGCCGCGCGCTTCGGCGGCACCCTTCAGTTCGGCACCGCCGGTCTCCGCGGTGAACTCGGCGCCGGCCCCATGCGCATGAACCGTGCCGTGGTCATCCGCGCGGCCGCCGGTCTCGCCGCGTACCTCACCGCCAAGGGGCGCTCGGGCGGGCTCGTGGTCATCGGCTACGACGCCCGCCACAAGTCCGCCGACTTCGCCCGGGACACCGCGGCCGTCATGACGGGCGCGGGCCTGCGCGCGGCCCTCCTTCCCCGCCCCCTGCCCACCCCCGTCCTCGCGTTCGCGATCAGGCACCTCGGTGCGGTCGCCGGCGTGGAGGTCACCGCCAGCCACAACCCGCCCCGCGACAACGGCTACAAGGTCTACCTCGGCTCGGGGTACCCCGGGACGGAGTCCGGGGGAGGTTCCCAGATCGTGCCTCCCGCCGACGCCGAGATCGCAGCCGAGATCGACGCGATCGGCGGCCTCGACGCGATCCCCCGCCCGGACAGCGGCTGGGAGACACTCGACGACGGCGTCCTCGACGCCTACCTCGCCCGCACGGACGCGGTCCTCGCCGAGGGCTCCCCCCGGACCGCCCGCACCGTCTACACGGCGATGCACGGCGTCGGCAAGGACGTCCTCCTCGCCGCCTTCGCCCGGGCCGGCTTCCCCGCCCCGGTCCTCGTCGCCGAGCAGGCCGACCCGGACCCCGACTTCCCGACCGTCGCCTTCCCGAACCCGGAAGAGCCCGGCGCCATGGACCTCGCCTTCGCGAAGGCCTGCGAGACGGATCCCGACCTTGTGATCGCCAACGACCCCGACGCCGACCGCTGCGCCGTGGCGGTCAAGGACGGCACGGACTGGCGCATGCTCAGGGGCGACGAGGTGGGCGCCCTTCTCGGCACGCACCTCGTGCGCAGCGGAGCCGTCGGCACCTTCGCGGAGTCGATCGTGTCCTCCTCGCTCCTGCACCGTATCGCCGACAAAGCCGGCCTCCCGTTCGTGGAGACCCTCACCGGCTTCAAGTGGATCGCGCGCGCCGAGGGCCTGCGCTACGGCTACGAGGAGGCGCTCGGCTACTGCGTCGACCCCGAGGGCGTGCGCGACAAGGACGGCATCACGGCCGCGCTCCTGGTCACCGAGCTGGCCTCCGTGCTGAAGGAGGAGGGCCGTGCGCTCCTCGACCTCCTCGACGACCTGGCCGTCGAACACGGCCTGCACGCCACGGACCAGCTCTCGGTCCGCGTGGAGGACCTGTCGGTCATCGCGGACGCCATGCGACGCCTGCGCGAGCAGCCGCCGGTGCGGCTCGGCGGGCTGACGGTGACGACGGCCGAGGATCTGACGCAGGGCACACCGACGCTCCCGCCGACCGACGGGCTGCGCTACACCCTCGACGGTGCCCGCGTCGTCGTCCGGCCGAGCGGCACCGAGCCCAAGCTCAAGTGCTACCTGGAGGTCGTCGTGCCGGTCGGCTCCCGTGAGGAGCTCGGCGCCGCGCGGGCCAGGGCCGCGGAACTCCTCGGCGCCGTCAAGCGGGATCTCGCGGCGGCCGCGGGAATCTGAACCACAACCTCGAGGTGACCCTCGCTGGGATCGGAGCCCCGCTCACCCGACGGGCCTGCGATCCCACCCCGTGGGTGGTATCTGCACGGCACGCGGTGCAGCGGGCCGCCGGCCGGCCCACTGCGGCGGCACCATCGGCCTCATGGGTACGGGGAAGTGCATCAGCCACCGCCCCGGGCCGGGGGCTGAGGAGCGGTCATGCCCCAACGACCCGTGCATACAAGGGTGTCGCAAGCCCGGCAACTCCCCGCGCTCTCGGTCACCGTGAGCGGGCAGGGGACACAGAGTGCGGACGGCGACTGAAACGTGCCGGTGCCGACCGCTTCCGTGCCTCACCCGGCAGCGGTCCAGGCCTTCCTGGCCCTTGGCGGCCTGGAGACATTCAGCAACCGTACAACACCGATTAGCGGAAACGTCGACGAGGTGACACGCCGGAAAACCGCACCACGATGACGTCGCACCGAAGCCCCCTCCTGACGGGGCATCATCCCGCAGTCGGCGTGCCGAACTCCTGCAGCCCACCGTGACAACACGACGCAACTCCACGGCCAGGGTTCATGACGCGCTTGTGGTGGTGTCATCCGCATTTTTTCGTCGATCTTTGTAATCGGGTGTGCGCCCATGATCGAAATGGGCGTAGCGGGAGAGTTTCCCCGCTTCCTCTCCTGACCCGAGGTTCCCATGGGATTGATGGTCCTGAACCATCGACGCAAGAAACCACTGCTGGTCGCGCTCGCCACAGCGACCGCGCTCGCCGCCGCACCTGCCGTCGCGTACGCGGACAGCGGCCCAGTCGCGCCGGTCGCCGTTTTTCCGGCCAACCTCGATCCGGTCACCGGTGCGCCGGCCACCGGTGCTCAGACCACCGGTGCGCCCGTCACCGGTGCGCCCGTCACAGGCGGAATCCCCCTGACCAACACGTCCGAGAAGATCGGCCCAGGGATCGACCTCCAGCACGTGAAGGCGCTCGCCCAGAAGGGCTGGTACGACGCGCAGTTCCTGAACGTGGACCTGTCCAACCGCGCGGTCGGCACGGACCTGCTGACCTCCGGACCGGTCGCCTCCGGCGGGCCCCTCAGTGAGGCCGCCGACAAGGCCGGCGCCGTCGCGGGCGTCAACGGCGAGTTCTTCGACATCGGCAACTCCAACGCGGCCCTCGGCGGCGAGGTCCAGAACGGGCAGCTGATCAAGTCCGCCGACGCCGGCGGCCGTCAGCATGTGGGCGTCAGCAAGGACGGCATCGCCCAGCTCGTGGACCTCACGCTCGACGCGAACGCGAACTTCGCGGGCGCGGACCACAAGGTGCTGTCGCTCAACGCCGCGAACGGCGGCGGGGTCCCCGCGGACGGTCTGATCGCGTTCACGTCGGCGTGGGGCGACTACAGCCGCAACCGCGGCCTGACGGGAGTGCCCAACGACCAGATCGCCGAGGTGCTGGTCAAGAACGGCTCGGTCGTGTCGGTCACGCCGAGCGGTCCCGCGGGCGCGGGGACGATCCCGGACGACGGCTTCGTGCTCGTCGGGCGCGGCGCCGCGGCGACCGCGCTCCGCGCGCTGCAGCCCGGCGACCCGGTGAAGCTGGACTATGATCTCGCCGACAACGTTGCCAAGACGATGAAGTTCGCGCTCGGCCACGGCGGCACCATCGTCTCCGGCGGCCAGGTCGTCAAGGGCCTCGACACCTCGATAGCCCCGCGTACCGCGCTCGGCTTCAAGGACGGCGGCAGGCAGCTCGTGCTCGCCACCTGGGACGGCCCGGGCGGCACCGGCAAGGGCGGCATCGGGATCGACGAGGAAGCGCGTGAACTCGCCGCGATGGGCGTGGAGACCGCGGTCAACCTCGACGGCGGCGGCTCGACCACGATGGTCGCCCGCGCGCTCGGCGAGGACGCCACGACCGTCCGCAACGTCCCGTCCGACGGCCACGAGCGCAACGACCCGAACGGTGTGGGGGTGTTCGTCGCGAAGGGCGACGGCAAGCTGGACCGGCTCCTCGTCAAGCCCGCGCCGGGTGCGGCGTCGGCCGACGGTGGCGTGAAGGTCTTCCCGGGGCTGCACCGCGCACTCGTCGCTCAGGGCGTCGACAACCACGAGACTCCGGTGAAGGTCGACGCGAACTCCGTGCTGTGGACCGCGACCGGAGCGCCCGTCGAGGGCAGCACGCTCGCGGCCCCGGCCAAGGCGCACGGCACGATCACGGTCAGCGCGCATGTGGGTGACGAGAAGGCGGACGCGAGGGTCACCGTCCTGGGCAAGGTCAACAGCTTGGAGCTGTCGGCCCAGCGCCTGTCGATCCCCGACGCGACGCCCGCCAACGCGGCCACCGTCTCCGTGACCGGCCGCGACGCCCAGGGCTACACGGCTCCGATCGACCCGCAGGACCTCTCGCTCGACTACGACCACAGCGTCGTCGACATCAAGTCCGTGGACGGCAAGCTGAAGATCACCCCGCTCACCGACGCGGGCACGATCCTCAAGGTCTCGGTCGGCGCCAAGTCGGTCCAGCTCCCGATCACGGTCGGCGCGCAGACCAAGACGGTCTACGACTTCGACGACGACGTGCTCGGCCGCTGGCGCAACAACAGCACCGCGGCCACGACGTTCTCGGCGGACCCCGACGGCCTGCGGATCGACTTCAACGCGATGCGCAACGTGGGCATCACGGTGAAGGCGGCGTCCGGGCGCATCCAGGTGCCGGGCCAGCCACTGCGCCTGCGGATGCGGCTCAAGTCGAGCATCAGTGTGCCGAACGGCCTGACCTACATCAGCTACGTCGACGCGGACGGCAAGAGCAACGGCGTCTACGGCTCCGGCCTGACCGCGAGCGACAACTGGCAGAACGCGTCGTTCACTCTGCCGGCGAACACGAAGTTCCCGATCGCCATCTCGGGCTTCCAGGGCATCAACACGAGCGTCGCCCAGCAGAAGGCGGGCACGTTCGTCCTGGACCGCGTCGAGGCCGACGTCCCGACGTCGATCGATCTGCCCGCCCAGCCCGGCCTGCGGCCCGACCCGCTCGTCTCCGACGACGGCTCGCCGCTCCAGGGCCACGACACGTGGAAGTTCGCCACGCTGTCGGACGTGCAGTTCACCGCCGACAACCCGGCGCTGGCCCAGGTCGCGACGGCCGCCGTCCACCGGATCCGCAAGACCGGTCCGGACCTGATCGTCCTCAACGGCGACATCACCGACCGCGGCCTGCCGCAGGACCTCTCGCTGGCCCGCAAGGTGCTCACCGACGCCGGGTGCGACCTCATACCGGTCGGCCAGGAGCCGGCGGAGAACAGCACGCCGGACCCGAAGGCCGGCTCGGTGCCGTGCTACTACGTGCCGGGCAACCACGAGTCCTACGGCCTCAACAACGTCCAGCAGGACCTGACGAACTTCACCAAGGAGTTCGGCCGGCCGTACCGGACGTTCGACCACAAGGGCACGCGGTTCATCCTGCTCGCCAGCTCCCTCGGGACGCTGCGCGGGACGGCGTGGGACCAGCTCCCGATGCTCCAGAAGGCGCTCGCCGACGCCGAGAACGACACGTCGGTCCACAACGTCATGGTGTTCGCCCACCACCCGGTGGACGACCCCGCCGAGACGAAGGCCAGCCAGCTCGGCGACCGCGACGAGGCCGCGCTCGTCGAGCACATGCTCACGGACTTCCGTGACGCCACGGGCAAGGGCGCCGCGATGGCCGGATCCCACGCCCAGATCGCCGACGTCCACCGCCTCGAGGGCGTCCCGTACACGGTGCTGCCGTCGTCCGGCAAGGACCCGTACGGCACGCCGGACCGCGGTGGCTTCACCGGATGGGTCGACTGGTCCGTCGACGCGGACCGCAGCGCCAACCAGCAGTGGCTCGAGGCGGACGTGCGCGCCTTCGCGCAGTCCATCACGCTCAACACCCCGGACTCGCTCGAGGTCGGCAGGACCGCGCAGCTCTCGGGCAGCATCGTGCAGCCCGAGGGTATGTCGACGGGCACGCGTGTGGTGCCGCTTCAGTACCCGATGTCGGTCGACTGGAGCGGCTCGTCCGATCTGGCCATCGGCAGCGGTAAGCAGGCCATCAACAAGGCCCGCGACGAGGGCAAGGTCGCGATCCTCGACCCGCGGACCCGCACGCTCACCGCGCTGCGCGAGGGCTCGGTGACCGTGTCGGTGACGAACGACTCGATGCGCGCCTACACCGACGACAGCTCGCTCGCGCCGATCACGACCTCGAAGACCGTCGAGGTCGGGCCGGCCGCGTCCGACAGCGAGTGACCGTGACCGACACGGGCACGCAGCCGGTGCGGACCGGCTCCTGAGCGGTCCGGTCCGCCGCGCGAAGCAGTCCGGCTGAGGGCGAGCACGCATGTGCTCGCCCTCAGTGCTACCCGGCCGTCACGCCCACAGGACGACGGGCCCTCGTGCCCCCGTGCCCACCGACTGCCGATACCGGTACGGCCGCCCCGAGGGCACGCCCCACCGCGCGGAGAACCCGCTCGGTCCCACGGTCGTCTCGAGGCCGCCGCCCGGCCATCGTCCATCGACGCCATCGAGCGCCGGCAGGCTCGCCGGCCGAGCCCTGGAACGGACCCAGGGGCCGACGTCGTCAGGCGATCGCCAGCAGGACGGCCAGCAGAACCGCGCCGGCCACCACCGGACCGATGACCTCGTACGCCCAGCGGACGGTCGGCTCGCCCTGGGCGCGCTCGGACTTCCCGTGGGTCTCGAACAGTTCCCGCAGATCGTCCATGACCTGGTCGGTCTGGGCACGGCTGGGCCCGTCCGGGACGCCGGACCGCGCGTCCGTGCGGCCGCTCTTCGCCGCCCGGGCCGCACGCGTGGCGGCCTGGCTCTGCTGCCGCGCCGCCTTCTTGCGCGCCCGCAGTGAGACGGGAATCGCCCACAGCTGGTACTTGGTGCCGGACGTGGTGAGGACCTCGTTCGAGTAGGTGGATCGGAACGAGGCCACCGACCCCCAGGGCAGCACGATCACCCGGAGCGGATTGCGGATGCGCAGCCGCTCGTGGTTCGTGAAGACGGCCGGGCGTACGGTGAAGGCGGCGACCGCGGGCACCACCAGGATCAACGCGGCGAGCGCCAGCCAGGGTGCACGACCGTGCGCGGATACCAGGGCGTCGATGCCGAGCCAGAGCACAAGGCCGAGCAGCAGCACGCCGGCCGCGATGCCGGCGTGCGACCGGTAGACCCGGTCCTGGGACTCGGATGCCGAGTGATCCGGCGCGGGCGACTGGTGATCCGGGGTCGTCATGGTCCCGATTCTGCACGACGGACACTCCGGACCTCGTAGCCGGTCCCGGGCCGGGCCCCACATGATGCGGGCCCGTGTCCGGTCCGTATCCGCTGCCGCTGGGGACTGTACAGACGCTACGCGCGTAGATATGCTCGGCTGGTGACCATGCCCATTGCACCCTCCCCCAAGCTCTCGGCTCCGCGCGAGCAGGGTGGTACCCCCACCACTCTGACGGATGTCACCGCGTCCGACAGCACGCTGCGCCGCTTCCTCCATGGGCTGCCCGGCGTCGACACGGTCGGCCTGGAGGCGCGCGCCGCCTCGCTCGGCACCCGTTCCATCAAGACCACCGCCAAGGCGTACGCCATCGACCTCGCCATCTCGATGGTCGACCTGACGACGCTGGAAGGCGCGGACACCCCGGGCAAGGTCCGGGCGCTCGGCGCCAAGGCGGTCCACCCCGACCCGACGGACCGCACGACCCCCACGACCGCGGCGGTCTGCGTCTACCCCGACATGGTGGCCGTCGCCAAGGAGGCCGTCGCCGGTTCCGGCGTGAAGGTCGCCTCGGTCGCCACCGCCTTCCCGTCCGGCCGCACCGCCCTCGAGGTGAAGCTGGCCGACGTCCGCGTGGCCGTGGCCGCGGGCGCCGACGAGATCGACATGGTCATCGACCGCGGGGCGTTCCTCGCGGGCAAGTACCTGAAGGTGTACGACGAGATCGTCGCCGTGAAGGAGGCCTGCGGGACGTCGGCCCGGCTGAAGGTCATCTTCGAGACGGGTGAGCTGTCGACGTACGACAACATCCGGCGGGCGAGCTGGCTCGGCATGCTGGCCGGGGCCGACATCATCAAGACCTCGACCGGCAAGGTCGCCGTCAACGCGACCCCGCCGAACACCCTCCTCATGCTGGAGGCCGTCCGCGACTTCCGCGCGCAGACCGGCGTCCAGGTCGGCGTGAAGCCGGCCGGCGGCATCCGCACCTCGAAGGACGCCGTCAAGTTCCTGGTCCTGGTCAACGAGACGGCCGGCGAGGACTGGCTGGACAACCACTGGTTCCGCTTCGGCGCCTCCTCGCTCCTGAACGACCTGCTGATGCAGCGCCAGAAGCTGGCCACCGGCCGCTACTCCGGTCCCGACTACGTGACGGTGGACTGATCCTCCATGGTTTTCGAATACGCACCCGCACCCGAGTCCCGCGCGATCGTCGACATCGCGCCCTCGTACGGCCTCTTCATCGACGGCGAGTTCACGGAAGCGGCCGACGGCAAGGTCTTCAAGACGATCAGCCCGTCCACCGAGGAAGTCCTCTCCGAGATCGCTCAGGCCGGCGAGGCGGACGTGGACCGCGCGGTGAAGGCCGCCCGCAAGGCCTTCGCGACGTGGTCGGCGCTGCCCGGCTCCGAGCGCGCCAAGTACCTCTTCCGCATCGCCCGCATCATCCAGGAGCGCAGCCGTGAGCTCGCCGTCCTGGAGACGCTGGACAACGGCAAGCCGATCAAGGAGACGCGCGACGCCGACCTGCCCCTGGTCGCCGCGCACTTCTTCTACTACGCCGGATGGGCCGACAAGCTCGGCCACGCGGGCTTCGGCCCCGACCCGAAGCCCCTGGGCGTGGCGGGGCAGGTCATCCCCTGGAACTTCCCCCTGCTGATGCTGGCGTGGAAGATCGCCCCGGCGCTGGCGACCGGCAACACGGTCGTACTGAAGCCCGCGGAGACGACCCCCCTGTCGGCCCTGTTCTTCGCGGACATCTGCCGCCAGGCGGGCCTGCCCAAGGGCGTCGTCAACATCCTTCCGGGATACGGCGACGCGGGAGCCGCGGTCGTCGCGCACCCGGACGTGAACAAGGTCGCCTTCACCGGCTCCACGGCCGTCGGCAAGGAGATCGCGCGCACGGTCGCGGGCACCCGCAAGAAGCTCACCCTCGAACTGGGCGGCAAGGGCGCCAACATCGTCTTCGACGACGCGCCCGTGGACCAGGCCGTCGAGGGCATCGTGACCGGCATCTTCTTCAACCAGGGCCAGGTCTGCTGCGCAGGCTCCCGTCTCCTGGTCCAGGAGTCGATCCACGACGAGCTGCTCGAGTCCCTGAAGCGGCGGCTGTCGACCCTCCGCCTGGGCGACCCGCTCGACAAGAACACCGACCTCGGCGCGATCAACTCCGCCGAGCAGCTGGCCCGGATCACCGCGCTCGCCGAGCAGGGTGAGGCGGAGGGCGCCGAGCGCTGGTCCCCCGCCTGCGAACTCCCGTCATCCGGCTACTGGTTCGCCCCGACGCTCTTCACGAACGTCACCCAGGCGCACACCATCGCCCGCGACGAGATCTTCGGCCCGGTGCTGTCCGTCCTCACCTTCCGCACGCCGGAAGAGGCCGTGGCCAAGGCCAACAACACCCAGTACGGCCTGTCCGCCGGTATCTGGACGGAGAAGGGCTCCCGGATCCTGGCCGTCGCGAACAAGCTGCGCGCCGGTGTCGTCTGGTCCAACACGTTCAACAAGTTCGACCCGACCTCGCCGTTCGGCGGTTACAAGGAGTCGGGCTTCGGCCGCGAGGGCGGTCGCCACGGCCTGGAGGCGTACCTCGATGTCTGAGAAGACCGCGAAGACCGAGAAGTCCGAGAAGATCGAGCGACTTTCGGTCTTCAAGACCTACAAGCTGTACGTCGGCGGGAAGTTCCCGCGTTCCGAGAGCGGCCGGGTGTACGAGGTGGCGGACTCCAAGGGCAACTGGCTGGCCAATGCACCGCAGTCCTCCCGCAAGGACGCCCGTGACGCGGTGGTCGCCGCGCGCAAGGCGTTCGGCGCCTGGTCAGGTGCGACGGCGTACAACCGCGGCCAGATCCTCTACCGCATCGCGGAGATGCTGGAGGGCCGCAAGGAGCAGTTCGTCCGGGAGGTCGCCGACGCCGAGGGACTGTCGAAGGCAAAGGCGGCGGCGGTCGTCGACGCGGCGATCGACCGCTGGGTCTGGTACGCGGGCTGGACCGACAAGATCGCCCAGGTGATCGGCGGCGGCAATCCGGTGGCGGGCCCGTTCTTCAACCTCTCCTCCCCCGAGCCGACGGGCGTGGTCGTGGTCCTCGCCCCCCAGGAGTCGTCGTTCCTGGGCCTGGTCTCGGTGGTCGCCCCCGTGATCGCGACCGGCAACACGGCCGTGGTGATCGCGAGTGAGAAAGCCCCGCTCCCCGCCCTCTCCCTCGGGGAGGTCCTGGCCACCTCCGATCTGCCGGGCGGTGTCGTCAACGTCCTCTCCGGCCGCACGGCGGAGATCGCGGCCCCGCTGGCCGCCCACCAGGACGTCAACGCGATCGACCTGGCCGGCGCCGACGAGGTGCTGGCCAGGGAACTGGAGATCGCCGCGGCGGACAACCTGAAGCGCGTGCTTCGTCCACAGCCTGTGGATTACTCCGGGACCCCGGGCACCGAGCGTCTGACGGCCTTCCTGGAGACGAAGACGGTCTGGCACCCGACGGGGTCGCTGGGCACGTCCGGTTCGTCGTACTGACGCCCGAAGACCGAAGAGCCGCGCTTCCCCGCCTTCCAGGGGAAACGCGGCTCTTCGTCGTTGCGACCGCCGCACGGACGCTCAGTGCACCGCGCCGAGCACCTGCCCGAGCAGCGGCACACTGCCCAGCGACTGCGCCTGGGCCACCGGCCGGGTCAGGGCCTGCGAGGACAGCGGCTTGAAGTCGGCGACCTGGGTGGCGACTCCGTTGTCGAGCGGGTCGACGCCCGTGCCCGCCAGCGGGTTGGGCTTGAGGCCCGCGACCGGACCGGTCGCATGGCCCACGGTCCCCGTGAGCGCCGACAGCGCCGCCTGCGGGTCGGTGTGGCCGAGCGACGCGGGCCGCACACCCGTCACGTCCAGGACCGGGGCGGTGTCCGCCGACGCCGTGGCCGCGCCCGCCCCCAGTGCGGCACCCGTGGTCGCGAGGGCCACGAGAGTCCGCCGGACGGCAGGGTTCCTCGGGGAGGCGTGTCGTGCCATGGCTGCTGCCACCTTCTCCATGCTCAAGGTAATCATGTCGGCACACAGGGTAGTTGAGAGGTGATGTGCGCGCCAACGCAGACCCGCGAGGTCGATGTGGTGAGCGGGATGCGTCAAACTGGTGTCTCGTGAGTCTCCATCCCCCGATCCCCTCCCGCGTCGTGCTGCTCTGCGGCCCCTCCGGTTCCGGCAAGTCCCTCGTCGCCGCCCTCTCCGGGCTTCCCGTGCTGCGGCTCGACGACTTCTACAAGGAGGGCGACGACCCGACGCTGCCGCTGATGGAGGGGAGTTCGGACATCGACTGGGACCATCCACGGTCGTGGGACGCGGACATCGCGGTCGCGGCCATCGCCGAACTGTGCGCCACGGGCCGTACGACGGTGCCGGTGTACGACATCGCGCTCAGCGCGCGCACGGGCGAGGAGACGCTGTGCATCGACCGCACCCCGGTCTTCGTCGCGGAGGGCGTCTTCGCCGCCGAGGTCGTGGAGCGCTGCCGGGAACTCGGCGTGCTGGCCGACGCGCTGTGCCTGACCCGCGGTCCCCTCACCACGTTCCGCCGGCGCTTCGTGCGCGACCTCAGGGAGGGCCGCAAGTCGGTCCCGTTCCTGCTGCGTCGCGGCTGGCGACTGATGCGGGCGGAACGGTCGATCGTCGCGCGCCAGACGGGTCTCGGCGCCCACGGCTGCGACCGGGACGAGGCGCTGAGCAGGCTGGCGGCCGTGGCCGCGGGACGGCGCGCCTCGGTGGGCACGGCCGTCTGACCCTCACAACGGGAAGCGGGACTGGACGGACCCCCCGGCCCTCCAGTCCCGCTCTCCTGCACCCCCGTGCTTCCCCCGTGGTGGTGCTTCCCCCGTGGTCCCCCGTGACCCCGTTGTTTCCCCCTGCGGGGCTCCCCCGAGCCCCTGATCCCTCAGGCAACGAGCTCCCCGAAGGACTCCTCCTCGTCACGGCCGAAGCTGAGGACCTCGTCCTCGCGCAGCCGGCGGAGCGACCGCCAGATGCTCGACTTCACCGTGCCGACACTGATGTCGAGGATCTCCGCGATCTCCGGGTCCGTGCGGCCCTCGTAGTAGCGCAGGACCAGCATGGTGCGCTGGAGTTCGGGCAGCCGGGCGAGCGCCTGCCACAGGACGGCACGCAGTTCGGTGCCGCGCATCGCGTCCGTGTCACCGGCGGTCTCCGGCAGCTCCTCGGTCGGGTATTCGTTCAGCTTGCGGCGGCGCCACGCGCTGATGTGCAGATTGGTCATCGTCCGCCGCAGATAGCCCCCCACTGCGGCCTTGTCGCTGATCCGGTCCCACGCCCTGTACGTCGAGAACAGCGCGCTCTGCAGCAGGTCCTCGGCCTCGAAGCGGTCGCCGGTCAGATGGTAGGCGGTTGCGTACAGGGAGGCGCGGCGCTCCTCGACGTAGGCGGTGAACTCCGCCTCCGCCGCCGAACGGCCCTCCCCCGAGGCCTCCCCGTACGCGGTTCCCCCGTGAGCTTCCCCCGTGTGCGCGTCAACCACCGTCATGTAGCCGGCGTGCTGACGCCCGGTGCCGCGAGCGCACCCCCGCCCTCCCCCACGCTCGAACCCGCTCGCGCGGGAGGGACCCCCATCGGCACCGGACTTCTCGGCGTTCCGGGTGACATCGTGCAGACGCGTGACAACTGCGCTCGTGCTGGTGCTGTGCAGCGTGTTCATCTCGCGCCCCCCGTCGTGGAGTCCCCGGTCTTCCGTGCGGCCTTGCTTGTGTCGAGAAGCCTGCCCGGCCCACTTCATCGCCGTGTCCGCCGACTGTCACAGACCTGTCACAGGGGCGGTCCGCAGCGGCACCACAGCGCGATCACAGAGGAGAGTCGTACGGCTACGCACCCGTGTGGCCGTCAGCACCTCGTACGGGCGAGATGAGCGGGAGCGCTCCAACTGTCGAAAGACGGCCACGGCATGGGTCAGAATGACCCCCGTGCCTTCCCTGTTGCTGATCGAGGACGACGACGCCATCCGAACGGCCCTGGAGCTCTCTTTGACGCGCCAGGGACACCGTGTGGCCACCGCTGCCACCGGAGAGGACGGTCTCAAGCTGCTGCGCGAACAGCGGCCGGACCTGATCGTGCTGGACGTGATGCTGCCCGGCATCGACGGGTTCGAGGTGTGCCGTCGCATCCGGCGCACCGACCAGCTGCCGATCATCCTGCTGACCGCGCGCAGCGACGACATCGACGTCGTGGTGGGTCTCGAGTCGGGCGCCGACGACTACGTCGTCAAGCCCGTGCAGGGCAGGGTGCTCGACGCCCGGATCCGGGCCGTGCTGCGCCGCGGCGAGCGCGAGGCCAGTGACTCGGCGACGTTCGGCAACCTCGTCATCGACCGGTCGGCGATGACGGTCACCAAGAACGGCGAGGACCTTCAGCTGACCCCGACCGAGCTGCGGCTGCTCCTGGAGCTGAGCCGGCGGCCCGGCCAGGCGCTGTCCCGGCAGCAGTTGCTGCGGCTGGTGTGGGAGCACGACTACCTCGGTGACTCCCGGCTCGTCGACGCCTGTGTGCAGCGGCTGCGCGCCAAGGTCGAGGACGTCCCGTCGTCCCCCACGCTGATCCGCACGGTCCGTGGCGTCGGCTACCGGCTGGACGCTCCTCAGTGACCGATCCACAAGGGGGACGCCGCGGCTGGTCCGCGGCACGCGGAACCGTCCAGTCACGCATCCGCTTCACGAGCCTCAGGCTGCGCCTGGTCGTGGTCTTCGCGCTGGTCGCACTCACCGCCGCCGTGTCGGCGTCCGCCATCGCGTACTGGCTCAACCGCGAGGCCGTCCTCACCCGCACCCAGGACGCGGTGCTGCGCGACTTCCAGCAGGAGATGCAGAACCGGGCGAGCTCGCTGCCGGTCCATCCGACGCAGGACGAACTGCAGCACGCCGCTGGGCAGATGGCGAACAGCAGCCAGCGCTTCAGCGTGCTCCTGGTCGCGACGGACGAGCAGGGCAGGACCGTCGTCGGCAACTCCGATCTGGACGCCTTCACGCTGGAGGACGTGCCGAAGTCACTGCAGAAGGCGGTGAACAAGCAGCAGACGGTGTCGTCGACCAACAACTACGCCTACCACCTCTACTGGCAGCGGATCATCGACGGCGACAGGCCGTACCTGGTGGGCGGGGCGAAGGTGATCGGCGGCGGCCCGACCGGATACATGCTCAAGTCCCTGGAGCCGGAGGCCAAAGACCTCAACTCCCTCGCCTGGTCCCTCGGCATCGCCACCGGGCTCGCGCTGATCGGCTCGGCCCTGCTCGCGCAGGCCGCCGCCACGACCGTGCTGAAGCCGGTGCACCGCCTCGGCATCGCGGCCCGGCGCCTCGGCGAGGGCAAGCTGGACACCCGGCTGCGCGTCTCCGGCACCGACGAACTGGCGGAGCTGTCCCGGACGTTCAACCGCGCCGCCGAGTCCCTGGAGAAGAAGGTCGCGGACATGAGCTCCCGCGAGGAGGCCTCCCGTCGCTTCGTCGCCGACATGTCCCACGAACTTCGTACTCCCCTCACCGCGATCACCGCCGTCACCGAGGTTCTGGAGGAGGAGCTGGACGCCGGGACGGGCGGCCTCGACCCGATGATCGAACCGGCCGTACGGCTGGTGGTCAGCGAGACGCGGCGCCTGAACGACCTCGTCGAGAACCTGATGGAGGTCACCCGCTTCGACGCGGGCACGGCCCGGTTGGTGCTCGACGACGTGGACATCGCCGACCAGATCACCGCGTGCATCGACGCCCGCGCATGGCTGGACGCCGTCGAACTGGACGCCGAGCGCGGCATCACGGCCCGCCTCGACCCGCGCCGCCTCGACGTGATCCTGGCGAACCTGATCGGCAACGCGCTCAAGCACGGCGGTTCGCCGGTGCGGGTCTCGGTGCGCGAGGAGGGCGAAGAACTCGTCATCGAGGTACACGACCACGGTCCCGGCATCCCCGAGGACGTCCTCCCGCACGTCTTCGACCGCTTCTACAAGGCCAGCGCCTCGCGGCCGCGCTCCGAGGGCAGCGGCCTCGGGCTGTCCATCGCGATGGAGAACGCGCACATCCACGGCGGCGAGATCACGGCCGCCAATTCCCCCGAGGGCGGGGCGGTGTTCACGCTGCGCCTGCCCCGCGACGCGTCGCCACTGGTCGAGGAGGAGAAGCGGAACGGGAACGGCGCAAAGGGGAACGCCCGATGAGACGACGTGGCGCGCGACCCTGGCTCGCCGTGCCGCTGCTGGCCGCGTTGCTGGCCGGCTGCGGCATCCGCTCCACCCAGGTTCCGACGGACTTCGGCCCCGCGCCGTCCCGGGTGCCGTGCGCCCTGTCCGGCGCTGACCTGTCCACGCAGGCGGGCCGCGGCATTCCGGTCCAGGTCTTCCTGCTGTGCGCCTCGCAACTGGTGACGGTGGACCGTTCCGTGCGCATCCCGGACGGCACGGCCGAGGCCCAGCGGCGGGTGCTGGTGGCCCAGGGCCTGCTCGACCAGCTCGCCGCGAAGCCGTCCACCGCGGAGAAGCAGGCGGGCTACACGACGGAGGTGACCGGCGGCATCAGGGTGAGCGGGCCCCGCGGCAAGGACCTGGAGGACACCTTCCGGCTGAGCGCCCGCGTGCAGGACCTCACTTCCTCTGCCCTCGCGCAGATCGTCTGCACGTTCGCCGACTCGGAGGCGACCGCCGCCGACGACGGGACGGTCGTGCTCGGCGGCCCCGCCGACCAGCCGCTGCGCCGCTACGAGTGCACGAGCGACGTGCGTTCCCGCCCGGGCGGCAAGCAGCCGCCGTCCACCGAGGTCACCAGGCCCTGAGGCACGGCCGCACCCGCCGGCCGGTGCCTCGCCCGTCACCGTGTGAGGAACCGTTCACATCTCGGCGGCGCAGGGCGGAACCGGAGGCGCCGGGGGCCGCGTCTAGGGGGGAGTGCAGCGTCAAGGCTCGATCGGCGGCAGCGCCGTGATCCGCGTCCGTGTGGCAGGGGGTGTCCTCCTCGTCGCACACCTCGCGCTCGTCGCCTGGATCACGCTTCGCCCGCTGGACGTGCCCTGGGTGCGGCCCGCCAATCTCCATCCGTTCGCCGGTATCAGAGCCGATCTCGTGCTGGGCTGGCCGGAGGCCGCCCGCCGCATCGGGAAGGGGCTGGCGCTGCTCGCGCCGCTCGGGGTGCTGCTGCCCATGGCGGGCGGCCGGCTGGACGTCTCGCCGTTCGCCTCGCTGGCCCGTACGGTCGCCGCGGGCACCCTGATCTCCCTGGGCATCGAACTGGTGCAGACCGGGGTCCCCGGTCAGGTCGTGGACATCGACACGATCCTGCTCAGTACGGTCGGCGTGGCACTGACCCATCTTCTGATCGTCCCCGCGGCGCGGTACCGGCTCCGCCGCCGGGCCGAGCACCGGCGCCGGGCCGCCCACCCGAGGGAGGAGCCGTCCCAGGGGCGGACCCCGACGATTCCCAGGGTCGGGATGGCTCCGTAGAGTGACGCTTCGCCCCCCTTCGTCCCCGTAGCGTGGACCACATCGAAAGCGACGAGGAAACCTCACCGCCGAGAGCACCGACGGCGCCGGGGACCCGGACGCGATCGTCCGTCCCGGCAGTCGCCGGGACCGGATTCCGGGCTACGGTTCGCGAAGGAGCCACCATGACCGCCCTTGCCCGCCCCACTCACGGACGGATGATCGGCGGAGTGTGCGCAGCGCTGGCACGGCGCTTCGGCACCTCCGCCACCACGATGCGCGTGATCTTCGTGCTGTCGTGCCTGCTCCCCGGCCCCCAGTTCCTGCTCTACATAGCCCTGTGGATCCTGATAGCCCTGTGGATCCTGTTCCCCTCGGAGGAGAAGGCGGGCGCGCGCACGGTCTGGTGACGACCGGTGCTCCGGCATCGCCACCGGACTCCCGCATGCGAAGGGGCGCCCCGGCTCGGGGCGCCCCTTCGCATCGTCCGAAGCCGGTCGGCTCAGCCCAGCGGGATGCCGTTCACCGGCAGGCCGTGCATGGGCAGTCCCTTGACCGGCAGACCACCGAGCAGCCCGGTGACCGGGGCCGCCGGCCCGTCGGCGACGGCCTGGTCGGCGACCGGCTGCGCGGCGTCCACCGCCCGGCCGAGCGCGTTCTGCCCCTGTCCGAGCGCCTCGTTCGCGCCGGGCAGCATCCCGGTGACACCGCCCACCGGCAGCGCCTGGGTGACCGTGTCGAGGCCGGTGACGTCCGGCACGGCCGGGGCGGCGCTCGCGACACCGGTGCCCGCGGCGGCGAAGGCGGCACCGAGAGCGGCGACACCGAGGGTCTTGGCAGCAGACTGCTTCATGATGAACGCGTCCTTGGGTCCGTTGACGGAGATGTGAGCGGTCCAGAACCGTAAACACGTGAATCGGCGATCCGCAAACATCCGCAGGCGGCCGGGAAAATGAATCCCGGTCGCCCCGAAATCGGGCCCGTCAGCCCTCGGGCGCCGCAGAACCGCTGGTGGAAGCGGTCTGCTGGAACAGCCATTCGGACTTCAATTCGGCGTATCCCGGCTTGATGACGTCATTGATCATCGCCAGTCGTTCATCGAAAGGAATGAATGCTGACTTCATAGCATTGACAGAGAACCATTGGAGATCCTCGAGCGTGTAACCGAACGCCTCGACCAGATGGTCGAATTCCCGGCTCATGCTCGTCCCCGACATCAGACGGTTGTCCGTGTTCACGGTGGCACGGAAGTGCAGCCGCCGCAGCAGCCCGATGGGGTGGTCGGCGTACGAGTCGGCCGCACCGGTCTGCAGATTGGAACTGGGGCAGAGCTCGAGCGGGATGCGCTTGTCGCGCACGTACGAGGCGAGGCGCCCGAGCTCCACCGAACCGTCGTCGAGGACCTGGATGTCGTCGATGATCCGCACTCCGTGCCCGAGGCGGTCGGCGCCGCACCACTGCAGCGCCTGCCAGATGGACGGCAGCCCGAAGGCCTCTCCGGCATGGATGGTGAAGTGGTTGTTCTCGCGCTTGAGGTACTCGAAGGCGTCGAGGTGCCGGGTGGGTGGGTAACCGGCCTCGGCACCGGCGATGTCGAAGCCGACCACGCCGAGATCCCGGTAGCGGTTGGCCAGTTCGGCGATCTCCAGGGCACGGGCCGCATGCCGCATGGCGGTGAGCAGCGCGCCGACCCGGATGCGGTGACCGTTCTCCCTGGCCCGCCGCTCGCCGAGCCGGAAGCCCTCGTTGACGGCCTCGACGACCTCCTCGAGGCTGAGCCCGCCCTCCAGGTGCTGCTCGGGCGCGTAGCGCACCTCCGCATAGACGACCCCGTCCTCGGCGAGATCCTCGGCGCACTCGGCGGCCACGCGCACCAGCGCCTCGCGGGTCTGCATCACGCCGACGGTGTGGGAGAAGGTCTCCAGATACCGCTCCAGGGAACCGGAGTCGGCGGCCTCGCGGAACCAGAGACCGAGCTTGTCCGGATCCGTCTCGGGCAGGTTCGCGTAGCCCGTGTCACGGGCGAGTTCGACGACCGTGCCGGGGCGCAGGCCGCCGTCGAGATGGTCGTGCAGCAGGACCTTGGGAGCCCGGCGGATCTGATCCCAGCTCGGGGTGTTCTGGTGCTGGCTCGTCATTTCCGCACCATAGCGCCTACGCGCGTAGAGCACGACGCGCGACGAGACGTCGATACGCAAAGGTGACCACCGGGGCGGGTTTCGTACACCGCTGCTTCTGACACTGTTCTGTCATGGCACATCAAGCGACGCCGGTTCGCAGGGCCCGGCTGGGGAGAGCGCTCGGCCAGGAACCGACGGCGGTGAGCGGGGCGGTGCTGCTGCTCCCGGGAGGCGACGAGATCTCCGCCCGCAGACCCTCCCCCCTGATGGCCGCCGCCTCGGTCCGCGCCCTCGGCCGCCGGCTGGCGCGAGCGGGCCGCGACGAGGGGCTGGTCATCCACGTGGTGCACTACCGCTACCGGGGCTGGAACGGCAGCGAGGCGCATCTGTCGCAGGACGCCGCCTGGGCCGCCGACGAGATCGTACGACGCCATGGAGATGTGCCCGTCTGCCTCGCCGGCGTGGGTATGGGCGGCCGGGCGGCGCTGCACGCGGCCGGGCACACGGCCGTCGACTCCGTGCTGGCGCTGGCCCCTTGGCTGCCCGAGGACGACATGGCGGCGTCACCCGAACCGGTGAAGCAGCTCGCCGGGCGGCAGGTGCTGATCGTGCACGGCACCAATGACGAACGCACGGACCCGGAGCTGTCGTTCCGGCTGGCGGAGCGCGCCAAGAAGGCGAATCGCGACATCTGCCGCTTCGAAGTGCACGCGGACGGTCACGGGTTGCACCAGTACCGGTCCGAAGTGCAGTCCCTGGCAGCGGACTTCGTCATGGGCACGTTGTTCGGGCGGCCGTTCTCCCGCCCGCTGCAGGACGCGCTGGCGGCTCCGCCTCCTCTGGGGTTGAGGATGCCGCTGGCGGCCGGGTTCGGGCGGTCACTGAGAAGGTGAGGGGCGCCGCTCCGGCGCCCCGTCCGCGGCCCTGTGCGGCTCACGGGTGGGCGCGGCCCGGCCCGCACGCCAGCGCTGTGGTCGCCGCACTAGTCGGGCAGGAGCTGCCCCCGCCGCGACAGCAGAAAGCTCTTGAACGCGGCCACGGGCGGGGTGTCGGCATGCCCCTCGAGCCATGCGACGCCGATCTCCCGCACCGCACGCGGCGCCGTGACGGTCAGCTCGACGACACCGGGGCGCGGCACGGCGGGCGGCGGCAGCAGCGCGACGCCGAGACCCGCCGCCACCAGGCCGCGCAACGTCTCGGCCTCCTCCCCCTCGAAGGAGACCCGCGGGCTGAACCCGGCCTCGCGGCACAGGTCGTCGGTCATGCGGCGCAGCCCGTACCCGGGTTCGAGGGTCACGAAGGTCTCCTCGGCGGCCTCGACGAGGCGGATGCGCCTGCGGCCCGCGAGCCGGTGGTCGGCGGGGACGACGAGCCGCAGTTTCTGCTCGTCGAGGCGACGGGCGACCAGATCGGCGGCGTCGGGCACCGGCGAGGTGAGGCACAGGTCCAGCTCCCCCGCCCGCAGCTTCTCGAGCATCGCCTCCCCGTAGTTCTGGACGAGGCTGAAGCGGACGCGCGGATGGCCGGCGCGGAAGGCGTGGATCAGGCCGGGCACGGTCTCGGCGCCCATCGTGTGCAGAAAGCCGAAGGCGACCTTGCCGGTGGCGGGGTCCGCGTCCGCGCGCACCTCCTCGGCGCCCCGCTCGATCTCCGCGAGGGCGCGTTCGACGGAGGCGAGGAACGTACGGCCGGCCGGGGAGAGCGAGACCGTGCGGCCGCGACGGGCGAACAGCTCGACGCCCAGGTCCCGTTCGAGCCGGACGAGCGCGCGGGACAGGGTCGACTGCGGGACCTGCATCACCTGCGCGGCCCGTGTGACGTGCTCGGTACGCGCGACGCCCGCGAAGTACGCGAGGCGCGGCGCGAGCAGGGTGACGATGTCTGCTGCGTCACTTGTGTCACCGGACGATGACGGGCCGGTCGCTGACGTCCGCTGATGCATCATGGGAACGATTATGGGGTTTCTGTGCATTGGACGCATGAGGACTGAGGTCCGTACGTTCGAGGTATGCCTGCTGCCGATACCGCGGCGTCCACCACCGTGGGCGCCGACGCCGTCACCGCCGACTCCCGTATGCGCCCGGGTGGCCCCGGCTACCGCCGGGTGAGCCTCGCCCTCTTCCTTGCGGGGGTGGCGACCTTCGCCCTCCTCTACTCCACGCAGGCCCTGCTGCCGCTCGTCTCCCGCGACTTCGGGGTGACGGCGAGCGCGGCGAGCTGGACGGTGTCCGGCGCGACGGGCGGACTGGCGCTGTTCGTCCTGCCCATGAGCGCGCTCTCCGAACGGTTCGGACGGCGCACGCTGATGACGGCGTCGCTGGCGGTCGCGGTGACGGTCGGTCTGCTGGTTCCCTTCGCCCCGTCGCTGGGCGCGCTGATCGCGTTGCGTGCGGTGCAGGGCGCGGCGCT
Source organism: Streptomyces chiangmaiensis (assembly GCF_036281785.1). NCBI lineage: Bacteria > Bacillati > Actinomycetota > Actinomycetes > Kitasatosporales > Streptomycetaceae > Streptomyces > Streptomyces chiangmaiensis. The sequence continues at coordinate 78,271 of NZ_JAYWVC010000013.1, forward strand.
GGCCGGGCTGCCGGCCTCGGCGACCGCGTATCTGGCCGAGGAGGTCACCCCGAAGGCCCTGATCACGGCGATCGGTCTGTTCGTGGCCGGCAACAGCGTCGGTGGCATGAGCGGCCGGGTGATCACCGGCTGGGTCGCGCAGGAGTGGGGCTGGCGGGTCGCCGTCGGCACGATCGGTGTGCTCGCGGTCGCCTGCGCGGTGGCCTTCCGCCTGCTGCTGCCGGCGCCCAAGCACTTCAAGGCCGGCTCGCTGCATCCCCGCGTCCTGGCCCGCACCGTCCGCGACCATCTCGCGAACCCGCTGCTGCGCCGGCTCTACGCGATCGGCGCGCTGTTCATGATGGTGTTCGGCGGCGTCTACACGGTGATCGGCTACCGCCTGACGGACCAGCCGTTCGGATTGCCCCAGGGGATCATCGGCTCGATCTTCCTGGTGTATCTGGTCGGGACGGTGACGGCGTCGACGGCGGGCCGGATGGTGGGCCGGATGGGCCGCCGCGGTGCGCTCTACCTGGCGGCCGGCACCACGACGGCGGGACTGCTGCTGTCCCTCGCGGCCTCCCTGCCGCTGGTCCTGCTGGGCCTGGTGCTGATCACGGCCGGCTTCTTCACGGGCCACGCGGTGGCGTCGTCGGCGGTCAGCCACACGGCGAAGCAGGGCCGTGCCCAGGCCTCCGCCCTCTATCAGTCGGCCTACTACATCGGCTCCAGCACGGGCAGCACACTGGGCGCGGTGGCCTTCCACGCGGGCGGCTGGGGCGGCACGGTGGGCATGGGCGTGCTGGCGGTGCTCGGCGTCGTGACGATCACGGTGTTCGGATCGAGGGCGGCCCGCCTGGCGGTGCGGACGGCATAGCCCGCGGTGCGGCGGGGGTCGTCCGCGACACCGCAGGCGCTGCCCTCACCTGCCCCTTTCTCCACTCCGGGGGTCGTTGTCAGTGCGCTGCGGTAGCTTCCGAAGTGCTGGGGCGCGACGATGCGCGACAGGAACGGCCGCAGGGGTGGGTGGACCATGGATGACGGAGCGGCGACGGCGGACGACCTCGACGTCCGGCTGGAGAAACACCGGGTCGAACTGACCGGCTACTGCTATCGCATGCTCGGTTCCTCCTTCGAGGCCGAGGACGCGGTGCAGGACACGATGGTCCGCGCCTGGCGGAGCCACGAGAAGTTCGAGGGCCGCTCCTCGCTGCGCTCATGGCTGTACCGGATCGCGACGAACGTCTGCCTGGACATGCTGAGCGCGGGCAACAAGCGCGCCCGCCCGATGGACCTGACCGAGTCCACACCGCTCGCCCGCGCCGCCCTCTCCCCGCGTCCGGACCACACCTGGCTGGAGCCGATGCCGGACGCCCGCATGCTGCCCGCGGTGACCGACCCGGCGGAGGCCGCGGTGGCCAAGGAGTCGGTGCGGCTCGCGTTCATGGCCGCCCTGCAGCAACTGCCGCCCAAGCAGCGCGCGGTGCTCATCCTGCGCGAGGTGCTGGCCTGGAAGGCGAGCGAGGTCGCCGAGCTCCTCGACACCTCGGTCGCCTCGGTCAACAGCGCGCTGCAGCGGGCCCGGGCCACACTGGTGGACAGGGGCGGCGAGGGCGCCGACGCCGCCGTCTCCGACCCTCTGGACGAGGAGCAGCAAGAGCTCCTGGAGCGCTATGTGACCGCCTTCGAGGGGTACGACATGGAGGCGCTGACGGCCCTGCTGCACGAGGACGCGGTGATGACGATGCCACCGTTCGACCTGTGGCTGCGCGGCACGTCGGACATCACCGGCTTCATGACGACGCTCGGCTCCGCCTGCGAGGGCTCCCGGCTGGTGCGCGTCGCGGTCAACGGCCAGCCGGGCTTCGCCCAGTACAAGCCGGACCCGGACACCGGCGGCTTCACGGCCTGGTCGGTCCAGGTCCTGGAGATCTCAGACGGCCGGCTCACCGGGTTCCACTTCTTCCTCGACACCAAGCGCTGGTTCCCGCTGTTCGACATCCCCCTCCACCTCGAAGGGGAGGCCGACAAGAGCGAGTAGGGCACGCAGGGCGGGGGCCGGGTCGCGCAGCCGGATACGGCCCCCGGCGCGGCGGGCGGCCAGCTGAAGCCGGGCCAGTACGTCCACCGAGGCCAGGGTGACGGGCCTGAGCTCCGCGACGTCACACACGACGACGGCCCCGGTCTCCTTCATCAGCGCCCTCATCTCGTCGCCGAGCCGCGCCACGTCGTCCCGCGTGACGGGGCCGGCCACCACGAGTACGGCGGGTGTCTCGGCGTCCACGGTCGGTAGACCGGCCGGCCGCCGGGTACTCATCGGCGGGGGATCTGCGAGCTCTGCTCGGGGTCCTGGCTGACGGTGAGTGCCCTCATGGCGGTCTCCTATCGGTGCGTCACCGACGTCCAGCATGACGAACGGGACCGGCAGCGGTCCACCGATCCCGTTCACCCGAAAGGGAAAACACCTGGTCAGGCGATACGTTCCAGCACGACCGGCGAGGCCGCGAACTCCGTACCCGGCGCCGCGACGTCGTACGCGCCCTCGATCGCCTCCAGCGCGTAGGCGAAGCGCTCGGGGGTGTCCGTGTGCAGGGTCAGCAGCGGCTGGCCCTCCGTCACCGTGTCGCCCGGCTTGGCGTGCATCTCGATGCCCGCCGCCGCCTGCACCGGGTCCTCCTTGCGGGCACGGCCGGCGCCCAGGCGCCAGGCGGCGACGCCGACGCCGTAGGCGTCCAGGCGGGTCAGGACACCCGACGACGGAGCCTTCACGACGTGCTGTTCACGGGACGTCGGCAGCGCAGCGTCCGGGTCGCCGCCCTGAGCGGCGATCATGCGGCGCCAGACGTCCATCGCGGAGCCGTCGGCCAGGGCCTTCGCCGGGTCCACGTTCTTCAGGCCCGCCGCGTCGAGCATCTCCCGCGCCAGGGCGATCGTCAGGTCCACGACGTCCGCCGGACCGCCGCCCGCGAGGACCTCCACCGACTCGCGCACCTCGAGCGCGTTGCCCGCCGTCAGGCCCAGCGGGGTCGACATGTCCGTGAGCAGTGCGACCGTCTTCACGCCGTGGTCCGAGCCCAGGCCCACCATCGTGGCGGCCAGTTCGCGCGCGTCCTCGATGGTCTTCATGAACGCGCCGGAGCCGACCTTCACGTCCAGGACCAGCGACCCCGTGCCCTCGGCGATCTTCTTCGACATGATGGAGGAGGCGATCAGGGGGATCGCCTCCACCGTGCCGGTGACATCACGCAGCGCGTAGAGCTTCTTGTCCGCGGGCGCCAGGCCGTCGCCCGCCGCGCAGACCACCGCGCCCGTGGTGTCGAGGACGTGCAGCATCTCCTCGTTCGACAGCAGCGCGCGCCAGCCGGGAATCGACTCCAGCTTGTCCAGCGTGCCGCCGGTGTGGCCGAGGCCGCGCCCGGACAGCTGCGGGACCGCCGCACCGCAGGCGGCCACCAGCGGGGCCAGCGGGAGCGTGATCTTGTCGCCGACGCCGCCCGTCGAGTGCTTGTCGGCCGTCGGGCGGGACAGCGACGAGAAGTCCATGCGCTCGCCCGAGGCGATCATCGCGGCGGTCCAGCGGGCGATCTCCCGCCGGTTCATGCCGTTGAGCAGGATGGCCATCGCAAGAGCGGACATCTGCTCGTCGGCGACCTCGCCCCGCGTGTAGGCGTCGATGACCCAGTCGATCTGCTCGTCGCTCAGCTCACCGCGGTCCCGCTTGGTGCGGATGACGGAGACGGCATCCATGGCCATGGGCTTCCTTCCGAAGTTCGAAGGTGTGCGGCCCCTCCGCGCCACGGGGGTGACGCGGAGGGGCCGCACGGGACTTACTTGGTGAGATGGTCCGGCCCGAAAGCCTGCGGCAGCATCTCGGAGAGCGGCAGGATCCCGGCGGGTGTCTCGAGCAGCAGGTCGGGGCCGCCGAACTCGTAGAGCAGCTGGCGGCAGCGACCGCAGGGGACGAGGGTCTCCCCCTTGCCGTCCACACAGGTGAAGTGCGTCAGCCTGCCGCCCCCGGTGTTCTGCAACTGCGAGATCAGCCCGCACTCGGCGCACAGGCCGAGACCGTACGAGGCGTTCTCGACGTTACAACCCGTGACGATCCGCCCGTCGTCGACGAGGCCGGCCACGCCGACCGGGTAGCCCGAGTAGGGGGCGTACGCGCGGGTCATCGCGGCGCGCGCCTCCTCCCGCAGGGCCGCCCAGTCGACCGTCGCGGGCGGGGTCACTTGCCCTGCCCCTTCCGGTACGGCAGACCGTCCGCCTTCGGCATCCTCAGGTGCTGCGCGGACAGCGAGAGCACGAGCAGGGTGACGATGTACGGGGTCGCGGTCACGAGCTGTTTGGGGACCTCGTTGGTGCCGACGTACCAGACGAACATCAGGGCCGAGATGACGGCCGTGATCAGCGCGGGGACGTACCTCTTGCGCCAGGCCAGGTACACGGCGCCGAACACCAGCAGGATCGCCAGCAGCAGGATCAGCGCGTGGACGTTGGTGGTGCCACCGCGCAGGTTGAGGCTGTCGGTGTAGCCGAACAGGCCCGCGCCGAGGGCGAGACCGCCCGGCATCCAGTTTCCGAAGATCATCGCGGCCAGACCGATGTAGCCACGGCCGGCCGTCTGGCCGTCCAGGTACACGTTGGACGCCACGATCGACAGGAACGCGCCGCCGAGGCCTGCGAAACCACCGGAGATGATCACGGCGATGTACTTGTACTTGTAGACGTTGACGCCGAGCGACTCGGCCGCCACCGGGTTCTCGCCGCAGGAGCGCAGGCGCAGTCCGAAGGCGGTGCGCCACAGCACCCACCAGGTGATCGGGACGAGGGCCACCGCGATCACGGTGAGCGGCGACAGGTCGGTGACCAGGCCTCCGATCAGCCCCGCGAGGTCCGAGATCAGGAACCAGTGCTTCTCGTTCAGCGTGTCCAGCCAGCCGGACAGGCCGGGAATGTCGAAGGTGCCCAGCGAGTCGATCGGCGGGGACTGCTTGGAGGAGCCCTGCGGCTGGTTCTCGAAGGTGAACTTCGACAGGTAGCGGGTGGCGCCGAGGGCCAGGATGTTGATCGCCACACCGGAGACGATGTGGTCCACGTTGAAGGTGACGGTGGCGATGGCGTGCAGGACGGCGCCGAGGGCGCCTCCGATGATGCCGAAGACGACACCCACCCAAGGGCCCCACTGATAGCCGGCCCAGGCACCGAACCAGGTGCCGAGGATCATCATGCCCTCGAGGCCGATGTTGACGACGCCGGAGCGCTCGGCCCACAGGCCGCCGAGGCCCGCGAGGCCGATCGGGACGGCCAGACGCAGGGCCGTGGACATCTGCCCGGTCGAGGTGATGCCCTCCGCGCCGCTGATGAGGCGGACGATCGAAGTGAGGACCAGCACGCCCGCGATGACGAGCAGGAGCACGGGGAGAGAAACACGGCGGCTGCCCTTGCCGGGCTGCTGCGCCTTCGGCTTCGCGACGGTCGCGGTGGCCATCAGGCAGCCACCTCCTTCTTGTGGTTGTTGTTGCCGGCGGCCGCGGCGGCCAGCTCCGCGCCGACCCGCTTCTGCTGGCGCCGCAGGCCCCACTGGCGTACGGCCTCGTACGAGATGACGACCGCGAAGACGATCAGGCCCTGCATGATCGTGGCGATCTCCTTCTCGTACGCCACCGGGGTCGCGTAGTCGAGCGCCGGGGAGGCCTTGTCCAGGAAGGCCCACAGCAGGGCGGCGAGCGCGATGCCGCCGGGGTTGTTGCGGCCGAGCAGGGCGATGCCGATGGCGGTGAAGCCGAGGCCCGCGGGGAACGTGAGGGCGTAGGTGTGGGAGTCGCCGAGCAGCAGCGGCAGGCCGGACAGACCGGCGACCCCGCCGGAGATCAGCATCGCCGTGAAGACCATCTTCTTGGCGTCGACACCGGAGGCCGCGGCGGCGGTCTCGGAGGCGCCGGTGGCCCGCAGGTCGAAGCCGAAGCGGGTGCGGTTCAGGACGAGCCAGTAGCCGATGCCCAGGAGGACGGCGAGGAAGACCAGGCCGTAGATCTCGCCGACGTCCGAGCCGAGGTTGATGCCGGGCACCCAGCCGGACTTCTTCATCACGCCGGTGGTGATGTTGTCACCGACCAGCACGCCGAAGTTGTCGGTGAGGGTGAGATAGCCGATGACGCTGGTGGCGATGGCGTTGAGCATGATCGTCGAGACGACCTCGCTGACGCCCCGGGTGACCTTCAGGGCGCCCGCGATGCCGGACCAGAAGGCACCGGTGAGCAGGCCCACCAGCAGGAGCATCGGGACCTGGAGGAAGGACGGCAGCGCCACGTGCGCGCCGACGACAGCGGTCATCATGGCGGCCAGGCGGTACTGGCCGTCGACGCCGATGTTGAACAGGTTCATGCGGAAGCCGAGGGCCACCGCGAGTGCGGCGATGTAGTACAGCGACGCCTGGTTGATGACCAGCACCTGGATGTCGGAGTACCCCACCTGCTCCAGCATCAGCCGGTAGGGCTCGAACGGGTTCTTGCCCGAGGCGACCAGCACGACCGAGGTCAGCAGGATCGCCGCGACGAGTGCGAGGACCGGACCGGCCACCGCGAGGAGCACCCGCTCCTTGTCGAACTTCTTCATCGGGCCTCGTCCTCCGGGGCGGCTTCTTCCTCGACGTGTTCCAGATGACCGGACGCGGCGCCGGTCATGGCCGAGCCGAGCTCCTCCGGGGTGATGGTGGCGGGGTCGGCATCGGCGACCAGCCTGCCGTTGTAGATCACCCGCAGGGTGTCGGACAGGCCGATCAGCTCGTCCAGGTCGGCGGAGATCAGCAGCACGGCGAGGCCCTCACGGCGGGCCGCGCGGATGTGGTCCCAGATCGCGGCCTGCGCGCCGACGTCCACACCACGGGTGGGATGGGCGGCGATCAGGAACTTCGGCGCATGGCTCATCTCCCGGCCGACGATCAGCTTCTGCTGGTTGCCGCCGGAGAGGGAGGCCGCGGTGACGTCGATGCCAGGGGTGCGGACGTCGTATTCCTTCACGATCCGCCGGGTGTCGTCCTGGGCACCCTTGGGGTCGAGCCAGAGGCCCTTGGTGTTGGGGCGCTCGGTGACATGGCCGAGGATGCGGTTCTCCCACAGCGGGGCCTCCAGCAGCAGGCCCTGGCGGTGCCGGTCCTCGGGGATGTAGCCGATGCCCTTTTCCCGGCGCTTGCGGGTGGCCCAGGAGGTGATCTCCTCGCCGAGGAAGGCGATGGTCCCGGAGTCGGCGTTCCTGAGGCCGATCAGCGCCTCGATCAGCTCGCTCTGGCCGTTGCCCTCGACGCCGGCGATGCCCATGACCTCGCCCGCGTGGATGGTGAAGGTGATGTCGTCCAGGACGCGGCGCACGCCGTCGGCCTCCGACACCTCCTCCGTCAGCAGACCGGTGCCCGCGTGCTCGGCGGGCTCCCCGAGGGAGGCGCCCCCGCTCGCGTAGACCGTGAGGCCCTTGACCTCGATGACGGGCTTGTCCGTGACGGTGGACTCGGCGGTCTCCGGGGTGGGCAGCTCGCTGCCGACCATCAGCTCGGCCAGCTGGCGCGGGGTGGTCTCGGAGGGAATGGCGGTGCCGACCGTCGTACCCCGCCTGATGACGGTTATGTCGTCGGCGACCGAGAGGACCTCGCCCAGCTTGTGGGAGATGAAGATGACGGACAGGCCTTCGGACTTCAGCTCGCGCAGGTTTTCGAAGAGCGCGTCGACCTCCTGCGGAACGAGCACGGCGGTCGGCTCGTCCAGGATCAGCGTCGTGGCGCCACGGTAGAGGACCTTGAGGATCTCCACGCGCTGACGGTCGGCGACACCGAGGTCCTCGATGAGGACGTCGGGACGCACGTTCAGCCCGTACCGGTCGGAGAGCTCCTTGATCTTCTTGCGGGCCGCGGCGCCGATGCCGTACAGCTTCTCGCTGCCGAGGACCACGTTCTCCAGGACCGTGAGGTTGTCGGCGAGCATGAAGTGCTGGTGCACCATGCCGATGCCACGCGCGATGGCGTCGGCGGGGCTGTTGAAGGTCGCCTGCTCGCCGCCGACGGTGATGGTGCCCTCGTCCGGCTTCTGCATGCCGTAGAGGATCTTCATCAGCGTCGACTTGCCCGCGCCGTTCTCGCCGACAAGGGCGTGCACGGTGCCCTTGCGGACCGTGAGGCGGATGTCATGGTTGGCAACGACACCCGGGAATCGCTTGGTGATCCCCGCCAACTCGACCGCGATCGTCGACGGTGCGGTGAGCGGAGGGCTGCTGGACGCGTCGATGGCGCACTCCTCTTGGAAAAGGGGCCCCTCTATGCGCGTAGCGCCCCTGCCTTAAATAGTGCTCGGACCTGACCGGTTCCGATTGTTCCGAGCATTGTGCCGCGCGAACGGGGTGTGGGTCGGACTTCCTTCCCACACCCCGTTCCCTGGCCTTAACGGTGCCATTACGACGACGCCTTGACCATGGCCTGTTATGGCCTCTTGTCCTGGGTGTCCCGGCACCGTGACGTCGGCGCCGGGACGCGGGGGACGTGCGTCCCGCAGGCGGGCGTCAGGACGCGTTGACCTTGATCGTGCCGTCCTTGATGCCCTGCTCGGCCTTCTTCAGCGCGGCCTGCAGGTCGGCGTTGTTCTTGAACACCGGGTTGGTGTCGGAGAGGCCGACACCGCCGTTGTCCAGGCTGCCGCGGACCTCACCGGACAGCGGCTTGTGGTCCTTGAGGACCGACTTGGTGAGGTCGTACACCGCACCGGAGACGTTCTTCAGGGCCGAGGTGAGGATGTAGTCCTTGTACGCCGACAGCGCGCTCTGCTCGTACTGGTCGGAGTCGACACCGATGGCCCACACCTTGTGCGCGGCGGCGGCCTTGATGACACCCTGACCGGACAGGCCGGCCGCGTGGTAGATGACGTCCGCTCCGGCGTCGATCTGGCCGTTCGCGGCGTTCTC